>JANNRV010000117.1:0-13263 GCA_031401775.1 Bacteroidia bacterium
GTTCGAGTTGGATACCAGATCCGCTCCGCCCGCCGCCGGATCGACCACTGGGGGCGGCGGGGGCGCTCCTTCTCCGCCGCCAAAACGACCCCCATACCGCGCCTGGAACTCCGGACTCATCACAATCCAGAGGGGAACCTGATTAAGACAACCATTATAGAGCCTGAGGAGAAGAAAAATTTTATCTATGGCCGTTCGGTAAAAATTCAAAATGATGAACAGATTGTGGGTGGCGTCTATGGTCGCAATACAGAATTCTCCAGAGGGTTATTTATTGCGTCTGTTAATCCGTACGGAGAATATTCTGTTAACTACTACAATTTCGCTGACCTCTCCAACTTCTTCAATTACATGAAGGATGGTAAGCAAAAACGAATTAAGAATAGAATTGAGAGAAGAAAAGTAAACGGCAAGAAGATAAAATTCAACTACCGTTTTCTAGTGCACGATATTATCCCTTATGGAGATCAATACATTTTATTGGGAGAAGCATTCTATCCAACCTATATTTATCCGGCATACTATAAAAATTTTCAACGATTCACTTATGATCCTCGCATCAAAAGCGACATTATCTTCGATGAGTTTCAATATACCCATGCTATGATTATTGGCTTCAATAAGGAGGGAAAATTAGCCTGGGATAATAGCTTCGAGTTGAACGATATAAAGGCGAGGGAACTAACACAGTTTGTGAAAATACAAACGGAACAAAGCCGGATTGTGTTGCTCTATCTATTCCAAAATCAAATCCGCTCCAAGATAATTAAGGACTCGAAGGTGCTGGAAGGTATGGCGCAAGAAGAGATGAAAACGAAGTATCAAAGCGATGAATCAAAAAGCCCCGACACGGAAACCAGTCATCTTGACCATTGGTATAAGGATTATTTTTTCGCCTACGGAATACAAAATGTGAAGAATTTGACCGAAGGTGATGTCTCCTTGCATAGAAAAGTCTTTTTTATCAATAAACTGAACTACAAGTAGGCATTTTGCTATCTTCGCGCTGGCGTATGCAGAAGAAACTCATCTTAGACACCGACCTGCTCGATATCACCCTAAATCGTCTTTGCCAACAAATCATTGAAAATCATACCGATTTTGCCGAAACTGTAATAATCGGATTACAACCTCGGGGAATTTATCTGGCCGAGCTTATCCACCAGAAACTGGAGACCTCCACAAAATATAAGATACCACTAGGCTATCTGGACACAACCTTTCATCGAGACGATTTCAGGAGGAGAGAAATTCCAGCAAAAGCCAGTGAAACGCGCGTTGAATTTGTCATCGAAGGCAAAAAAATAGTTTTGATTGATGATGTGCTCTTTACAGGACGGTCTGTGCGGGCCGCCCTTGATGCCATGATTGCTTTTGGAAGACCTGAAAAAGTGGAGTTGCTTGTACTGGTGGACCGGAAGCACACCCGCGACTTGCCTATTGCTGCCGATTATGTGGGCAAATATGTAGATACACTTTCGAGCCAGCGGGTGCTGGTTGAACTCGAAGCACAAGGATACAAACAAAACAAAATCTGGTTGATCAACAAGGAATAAGCACTATGTCGAAGCTCAGTCAAAAACACCTGCTTGGAATTAAAGATATCACACGTGAAGACATAGAGTTAATTTTTGAAACTGATGATAATTTTAAACAAGTCATCAACCGTCCTATTAAGAAAGTACCTTCCCTCAGGGATGTAACGATTGCTAATATTTTCTTTGAAAACTCAACCAGAACACGACTTTCCTTCGAGCTGGCCCAAAAAAGACTTTCCGCTGATGTCGTCAATTTCTCTGCTTCTAACAGTTCAGTAAAAAAAGGAGAAACTTTATTAGACACGGTCAATAACATCCTTGCCATGAAAGTCGATATGATTGTGATGCGCCATGCAAGTGCGGGTGCGCCTCATTATCTCTCGCGGCATATTAGTGCTAATATTATTAATGCAGGAGATGGAACTCATGAGCATCCTACTCAAGCTTTACTGGATGCGTTTTCAATTAGGGAAAAGCTTGGTGGCGTGGAAGGGAAAAAAATCGCGATCATAGGAGATATTCTCCATTCGAGGGTCGCGCTGTCAAATATTTTCGCGCTGAAAAAGTTAGGTGCCCAAGTAATGGTTTGTGGTCCTCCTACGCTACTTCCAAAATTCATCGCAAGCCTTGGTGTCAAGGTAGAACTGGATGTAAAAAAAGCATTGGATTGGTGCGATGTAGCTAACGTGCTTCGTATCCAGCTGGAACGCCAGCAAATAAAATATTTCCCGTCCCTTCGAGAGTATTCACTTTACTACGGCATCACCAAAAAGATGCTGGATAACTTAAAGAAGGAAATTGTGCTTATGCACCCTGGTCCTATCAACCGTGGGGTGGAACTAAGCAGCGATGCTGCAGACTCACAACATTCTGTTATCCTCGACCAAGTAGAAAATGGTGTTTCCATACGAATGGCCGTCCTCTATCTGCTGGCCGGTGCAACGGGTTAAGGATAGTTCTAAAAAATTTGTCATGTTGAGCCCGATAGCTATCTGGTCGAAACATATTTCTTAGAATGGACTCTCTAAATAGGCTTCGATCCCGATATTTATCGGGACAGTCTGACACCACGTTTTAGGTTTTTAGAACTACCCTTAAGTCTTTCATCAATAAAAACTTTCTTGCTACCATTTTGTTAGTTAACTACTCAGGCTTCTTAGTACCTTTACAGCCTTAAATTTTACTACGCATGATCTATAATTCAATCATTGAAACTATCGGCAATACGCCCATGGTGCGCCTAAATAAAGTTACCAAAGGAATTAAGGGAACTGTCATTGCGAAAGTTGAGTACTTCAACCCCGGAAATTCTACTAAAGACCGTATGGCCATTAAAATGATTGAAGATGCCGAAAAGGCCGGCCTATTGAAGCCGGGGGGAACGATAATTGAAGGAACTTCCGGTAATACTGGTATGGGTCTCGCTCTCGCTGCGGTTGCCAAAGGCTACAAGTGTATTTTCACCATGGCTGATAAACAATCCCAAGAAAAAATTAATATACTTAGATCTGTCGGAGCAGACGTGGTAGTGTGTCCTACCAATGTTGAACCTGAAGATCCTAAGTCTTACTACTCGGTAGCGAAAAAGTTAAATAAGGACATTCCCAACTCCTACTATCCAAATCAGTACGATAATCTTTCCAACACCGCTGCTCACTATGAAACTACCGGTCCTGAAATATGGAATCAAACAGCAGGAAAGATTACGCACTATGTAGCAACGGTAGGCACGGGTGGTTCTATGTGCGGCACTGCCAAATACCTAAAGGAACAGAACTCAAAAATTTTTAGCGTTGGTATTGATACCTATGGATCCGTGTTTAAAAAATACAAGGAGACTGGCATCTTTGACAGAAATGAAATCTATCCTTACCTCACCGAGGGATTTGGAGAAGATATTTTGCCAAAAAATGTAAACTTCGATATGATCGATCACTTCATTAAAGTAACCGATAAAGATGGAGCCATCATGGCACGTAGGCTATCAAGAGAAGAAGGACTTTTTGTTGGATGGAGCAGTGGGTCTGCGGTTCATGGCGCGTTGGAGTGGGCCAAGGAACATCTAACCAAAGATGATATGATGGTGATTTTACTTCCTGACCACGGAACTCGCTATCTCAATAAAGTGTACAATGATAATTGGATGAAAGATCATGGATTCATGGAGGAGCGTGCATTCGCAACAGCTCGCGATATTATCAAAAATCGCAATGGGAAAGAAAGTTTGTTTACAGTTAATAAGTCTTCTACGATTGGCGATGCGATCCGTATCATGAATAAAGAAGGCATTGATCAGGTGCCGGTAGTGGAGGGCAGCGAGTTTGTGGGCAGCGTTGCTGTCTCCAACTTATTGGAAAAAATTATTAGTGATCCAGCCGTTGTTCATAAACCTATTTCAGAAGCCATGGATAAACCTATGATGTTTGTAGCGCTGGATAGCACACTTGATGTTTTATCATCAATGCTTAATAAGAATAATAAAGCCCTGCTCGTAAGAGACGCAAAAGAGAGAGCGCACATCATCACTCAACATGATATCCTGAAGGCAATGACTTCTTAAAAAAAAAGGTGTTACAATTTGGCATTGTAACACCTCTCAATTATTTCTTAGTCTAATCGAACTTAGTGTTTTTTCACCTCTACCTCCACCCTATCATTATAGGATGCCAGAGTACTTTGCTCAGGGTATAAAGGAATTTTACCGCCTTCTGCCTTGACCCCTATTCGTTTTGCCTCAATTCCCTGGCTCACCAAATATCCTTTTACTGCATTGGCCCGATACTCGGAGAGTGCCTTAGCCGTGGTTGTTTCTTTCTTGTTAGTGGAAGGATCAAGAGTAAAATAATTCTGACTCGTACCAAGCCCAATGATATCCTTATCATTCTTACCATTGCAATGGCCATGAATCATTATTTTATACTTTACATTCTCCTTCATGAGTGCCACCAATCCATCGAGTTCATTTTGAGACTCAGGGGTCATGATGGCTGAATTACGAATAAAGCGAACGTTGTTAAAATCAATATAATCGCCACGTTTAGCTCTCTTCAGCTCAAAGGGAATAATAATTTCACTTTCACTTCCAGCAGTTCCTCCCGGCTCATTGTAAGGTAAGGTGATCTTCATTTGCTGGTAACCTGGAACAATGGTCATCACGGTGTAGGTTCCATTTTTATTGGCCGGGGCCTTGATATAAACGATTTCATTTCCTCTGAATGCTTGATACTGACTCGCCTTTACTGATTCTTGAACATGAACTTCACCAATGGCCTCATTACCGGTCTCTGCATTCACAAGTTTGAAAAAGAAGGGTTTACCTGCAGGTTTTGGCACAACAGGTTTCTCTACAGGCTTTTCTACAACAGGAACTTCCTCAATGACCACAGGGAGAGTAGCTACTGTATCCTTAACAAGGGGAACTATCTCAATTGGTTTTTCTTCAATAGGCTTAATTACTTCGGCTTGTTCTTCACCCAATTTTCCGATGAATAACCATGCGTCTTTATACTCTGTTTCTGCGCGCATCTTAATCATGAATGCAAAAGCATTCTTCCGTTCCCCGGTCTCCAGCAGGTAGACGTAGTATAATTTACGTTGTTGATTAATGGCGTACTGGGCATTAAAATTGTTTTTATTGGCCTTATCCGTATAGCGCTGAGCATTGTCAAGTTTGGCAAAAACGCCTATGGTGACATAGTAAGTTGGGGCTTCCCCAGACTGAGCGAATGAGAACGAGGCGCTGCCAAAGGCAATCAGGATTAGAAGAATGAGTCGATTTTTCACTTTGCTATAAATTGGTTATTCCAAGTTAAGAATTCTTTTAATAATGTGAATACGCAGACCAAAAATTAGGTAAGTGCCAGTGGCACCACCCTCTGGACTTTTCCCCACAAGGGGGTGCAAATCAGGTCTTATCAGGCAGTCGTTCGATAATATTTGTCAACATATCCACCTGAATTTGTTGAATTTCAAACAAACGTTGCTGTTGATTCAAGATGCACCTTTGAATTTCCGCATTCCTCAACTTCTACTTGTCCTCCAAAATCTCAACCTCAACCCGAACATTAGATTGAGCATGAGCACTCATCTTATCATGAATAGGGCGTTTCCCACCCCACGCTTTTATCTGCATTCGTTTGGTATCTATGCCTTCAGTGACCATAAAATCGCGCATTACTTCAGCCCTTTCCTGCGACAATTTTTTAGCGGAGCCATATCCATCTTTCGTATCATTAAGGGAAAAGTAATCCTTACTTTCTCCAAGGGAAATTACTTTGCCAGCTGCACTACCATTGGTGTGCCCATGTATTTTGATTTTATATTTTGGATTATCTTTCATCATATCGACAAGGCTATTTACCTCGTACCGTGACTCGGGCCGCATGATTCCAGCATCCTTATAAAAATAAACATTATACATCACGGCAATATCTCCTTTTTTCAATCGGGTAAGCTCAAACTTAACAACCGCCTGATCTCCATTCATTTCAATGCCTTCTGATTCCTGTGGTTGATTGAAATTGATTTCTTTCTGCACTTTTCGATATCCGAAAATTTCGCAAAGCAAGGATATGTTTCCCGACTTATTCACAGGTGCAACTGCTACATTTTGATTTCCTTTATATGACGTAGCCTTTTTAGTCTTATCCAAATCGATTACGTCAATATCACCTTGTAATTCCTGCTGATCATCATCTCTCACAATCCTAAAAATAAAATTTCTCGATCCTTCCGCGAGAGGATCAACTTTAACCGATGATTTATCTTCGGCAGTTACCACTGCCATTGCCGGCAGCGACTCATTGGCAACCTCTGACACTTTTGCAGTGCCTGCAACTACATTATCGGAGTTGTCCACTGTCTTTATGACCTCCAGATTTTTCTCTGTGATTGGATTAAAATCCTCTCCCGTGCTTTCTCTTCCCAATATCCCAGTGTAAACCCACGTATCTGAAAATGGTGTAGTGGTCCTGATACTATTTGCCAGATCAAAAGCTGCTTTTCTATTGGCGGTCTGTAGGATGTAGACGTAAAATAGATTTCTGCTTACGTTAATTTCCGATACAGCTTTAAAACTTGCCTTTTTTGCATCTTCAACAAATTCAGTTGCATTTTTTTCGATAGCAAATGCCCCAATCACAACGTAGTTTGCCTTACTGCCAGTGACAGCCAGGGTATTGCAAAAAACATTGAAATTGGCAGCAGCCAAGATCACAACTACTGAGACAGCCTTCATTTTCATGGGGTTTAGATTAAATCCGGATCAAAGATGGTAAATAGTGATTGAAGAATTTCTGCGATTACTGCCAAAATCTTACATATCAAAGAGTTATTGCTTTGACAATACCTTGAAAGTTCGCTGCATACTTTCCCCGTTCTCGTCAACGAGGGTTAAGAGATGATTCCCTTCTTGTGGAGCAAGAGCAATCCGGTGAGATTTCTTGGTTGTCCCAATAAAATCACCATCGAGATGCCAGTAAACGGTTGCTGTAGAAGACCTATGGGCAACTTCAAAAACTGTATTGCTTAACGTTCCGTCAAGATCGCGGGGTAAATAGATTTTTGAATTGGGTTTGGGATAGATAATATCCATGGAAGCGATTACCGATGGATTGGAACAGCCTTGCTTAAAGGGTGGAAGAGAATGGTAGCTCAGATTTTTAGATTTGAAGTAATATTCTTGCACCGGAGGAAGCACAAACCAACTTGTCGTTTTCATTTCATCAAGAGAGGCACAGGTTGTATTCACTCTAAACTTTCTATCCATAGATAAGTGTACCATTTTGTGAAATTGGCAAGCGGGAGAATTCAATCCCGATTTCACTATCCAAAGTGTATCAACATCCGTGCACAACTCAGAAGCTCGCTGACCACTCTTCGAACAAACAGGAACCTCCTCCATTTCAGATACAGGTTGCTGAAACCAGGATTGACCAGGAAGCAGTGAAAAGATATCGAATAAAATAGGAGCTGCTGTTTCGGTGCCTACCAGGCCCGGTCGGCCTTCACCATCGGCATTGCCTACCCACACACCAACGGCATATTCAGGATTTACTCCAACGGCCCAGCCATCGCGAAAACCAAAGCTAGTGCCGGTCTTCCATGCTATTTTTTTTGAACTATTAAAAAACCGCCAACCCGTCTCTTCTCCGGGACGATATACTTCTTTCAGTGTTTCAAAAGTTTGCCAGATCGATGCCGCACTCAAACATGAATTTTCAAGAAACTCAGTGTTCTTATTCTCTTTTAATGAATCCTTCACTGTAAAATAAGGAGGATGAAAATCCTTTCTGTTATACCTGTTCTTTCCGGGATGTTCAAAATAGTTGGTCAATGTCCTCGCCATAGATGCGTAGGCTCCCGTAATATCCCAGAGCGTTCCTTCTGCTCCACCAAGAATAAGTGAAAGCCCATAATGATCGGCAGGCTTATCCAATGTTGTCAGGCCTACTTGCTTTAATAGCTCATGAAGTTTTTCATAACGGTAGTCGCGAAGTTCATAAACAGCCGGAATATTAAGTGAACGAATCAACGCTTTATCTGCTGGAACTGCACCATCATAGTCAAGTGAAAAATTCTTAGGTGAAAATCCATTGATCGTTGTTGGAAAGTCAGGCAGTAAGGTTTTCGGTAACATCTTTCCCTCATCAAGCATAGCGGCAAAGAGAAAAGGTTTCAGAATACTTCCGGTACTCCTCCGCGCAGCAACAACATCTACATTTTCCTGATTGGCAGCACCAGATTGTGTATTCCCGACATACGCCAAAACATTTCCTGTTTTAATCTCGAGCACTAAAGCTGCCGCGTTAAAAATCTGGTTGCCTTTTAATTGCTCATGATGATCAGCTATAATTTGCAGCGTCCGTTGCTGAAGATTAAAGTCCAGTGTAGTGATAACTTTAGTTTGAGCATAACCTTCTTTACTTGCTCTGTCCAAGAGATGCCCTGCATAACGAGGTAATGGAACTGGATTCTCAGGAATCAATTCAGCTTTTGCCAAGTCAAGTGATGTTTCATCCAGCTTGCCAGCCTGGCCAAGTTTTGTCAGAAGACGATCTCTTTTCTTCTTAAGCTTTTCGCGATTTTTTCCAAGATGAATAAGTGAAGGATTGTTCGGCAGCACAGCAAGTAAGGCAGCCTCAGCCCAACTCAGTTCATCGGGGTCTCTTCCAAAATAACGCCAGCAGGCCGACTCAATGCCAACTACGTTTCCACCAAAGGGCGCATGAGAAGCGTATAGAGAAAGTATTTCATTTTTTGTGTATCGAAGTTCAAGGCGTGTAGCTAAGGTAATCTCAATGATTTTCTCCAGCACCGTTCTTGATTTTCCTTTTCTGGATAGCCTTATCACTTGCATAGAGAGTGTACTGCCTCCGCTTACAATTTTGCCAGCTCTTATATTTTGACAGATGGCTCTCCCCAGAGAAATGAAATCTACACCCAGGTGGCTTTCAAAGTGCCTGTCCTCATAGAGGATGATAGCCTCTTTAAATTTCTGAGGCACGAATGCTTGTTGCGGAAATCTCCATTGACCGTCAGGAGCAATAGAGGCACTAAGCAAAACGCCATTCTTATCTTCCAGAACAGTGGAGTATGGATCTTTGAAGAGCGGATTGGGTAAAAGGAAGAAAAGATAAAAGATTAATGAGGCAACTATTACTGTTCCTACAATCCAACTTCTTTTGCTTCGAAATATTTTTCTCACCAATTGATCAACCTAATAGCAACTAATGCTGTACAAAATTACTAATCCTTCCGTTATCGCGAGTATCTGCGTGGAAAGCGGGTGGCACGAAGTGATCCCCAATGTAATTGGATTGCTTCGCTCCAATCCATATCCATCGCTGATGCTCGCAAATGACGCATGGTTATTTTGTATACCATCCGTTATTACGACTAATCATTAAGGCATCTTGTTAGAATGGCGTGATGCCAACAGCCAACGATTATTCTCTTTGATGTAGACTTCCGTATAAGTAAGATCAAGCACAAAAGGTGTTTGATTTACAGCCCCTGAAAACTTTCCTTTACCTGTAACAATAGCAGTAGCATTGTAAAGCCGCACGGTTGCTTCACTGATTTCAATTTTTTGATATATCAGCTTACCGCTTAAACAATCTTCAATCACCTCGTGCTTACTTTGAGTCCAGCCATTGGAATGAATGTACTTCACCTGCTCATCCAACAAAACTTTTAATGAATCTGTATTTTTATTAACCATCCATTCAAATTTCTTTTTGGAGAGGTCTAGAATTTGGTACTCCGGTTTGCTTGGTTGGGCAAAGGAGGAGAATGAAAGGAGAGTGAGAGTGATTATAACAAGGCTTATTCTTTTCATAATATTAAATCCTTAATAGCATTATAGAACACTGAGCGTAAACCTTCGAGTCTTGTGAGATATAACCATAGATTACCCTGAGGTCTTCGAGCGCAAACTCGTCCAAATTACTTTTACCATTTCCTGGTAATTTCCTTCACCTGCTCGTGAGGTATGGTTTTTCCATCATTAAGCTGACGAAGCCCTTTCTCCACTTTCTCCTCAAAGACGAGCCTTTCAATTAGCTCCTCCAACTCAAACTCCTGAGGAAACTCGTTTACAGCTTCAATTGCTTTCCCCCTTTTCATGGCTTATTTTTTAAGTGAATTTACTACTTTTTCTTTATGGCCTACTGCCGTGGTTCGTGTCTATGTGAGGACATGAACCAAGGTGGAGGAGATCGGTTGTATTGATCAGATGTATTCCGAATAAAAGGCACTTACTGATTGAGGATGCCCAATTATTTTCTTTACCGTCAGAAGTGCGTTGTTATTAGGATAACTCATGCACCTGTGTGTTTCCAACTGAAATGTTAATGGCAAAGAACGATTCTTTAGTCCTCTAACTGTTAATGTTCTGTTAACGTAACAACTCGATATTTTTTTTGTCGTTAGTCTACTGATTTAGAAGACTAATGTATGGGATTGAAAAAGAAAAATTTTGTAAGCCTCACTGTTTTGATAGCTTTTCTGGTTATCTCTGTTACTGGCCTATTGATGTATTTTGTAGCTCATGCTACGGTAACGTCTACTCTTCATACTGTTTTTGGATTCCTATTTGTAACGGCTGCGTTGTTTCATTTAGTTAATAATTGGCGGTCTATCAGGGCTTATACTTCATCCCCATCGCCTACGCCATCCAAAAAAAGGATCAGCAAGGAAATAGTATGGGTAGGTACAATTGGGATAGCTATTTTGTTAACTTCATTTCTTCAAATTGAACCTTTCCAATTCATTTATCAATGGGGCCAAGCGTTTCGCACCGCCCAAAAAGTGGAAGCCGAAATTATAAAGTATGAAGTCTATGAACTAAATTCTGCAACATCAGGGAGAAGCCTAGCCATTGATGTACGCAAAGGTCCTTACTGGCGGTATCCTACATACGCCTTTTGGGTAGAGGATACGCTGGGCCATTATATAGAAACCATCTACGTTACCTCGAAATTGGCTAAGAACAATTTCCATGTAAGGGCAGTGGAAGAAAATGGAGAGGTGAAGTTTTTAAATGAACCTGAAACAAAAGCCCAGCGCGAGCGCCCCGAGGCACTGCCCGTGTGGGCTCATAAATATGGAGCAAAATCAAACAAAGGAAACGTTGTGCCTGCAGGTGAAAAAACCATACCTGATGCCTACACGGGAGCAACCATGAGAAATAGTTTTCTGCTAAAAACCAAAGCCCGCGAGACCTTACCAAAAAAAATCAAGATCATGTTTGAAATCAACCATTCTTTCGACTGGAATGACTATTATAGTAAGGATCGTTTTCCGGATGACCCTGTTTATTCGGGCAATGGTTTTGTAGGCCAGCCTTCCCTTATTTATGAAGCCCTTATTGATCTGAGCGAACATGATAAATACTATGCGTTGAAACCCGTGGGGCGCGGGCATCATTCAGGGAAAGATGGGAGCATTGATCTTGATCTTTCCAACATTACCACTGCTTTTGAAATTATTGACAGGGCGATTGTCGAGTTGAAATAGCTAATAAAGCAATCACATATATAATGAAAACAATAATACTGTCCTTCCTAGCAATTGTACTCTTTATCACGTTTATCCATGATTAAAAATTATTTTAAGATCGCAATCCGCAGCATAATGAGGCAGAAGGTTTTGTCTTTCATTAATATTTTCGGGCTGACACTAGGGCTTACAAGTATGCTGTTAATAGCTGTGTTTATTCAATATGAATACAGCTTTGATAAGCATTTTAAAGACGGAGAGCATATCTACCGCGTTGCTACGGTGCTGGGTTCGTACAACACACCCACATCACCACTTCCACTGACCAATGCGTTGCGCGAAAAGTTTCCTGACGTAGAGGCTGTTACCCGTATATTCTGGCAAGAGCTGACCTTTCCATATTTCAGCCCTGATGAAGAAAATGATTTTCAGGAACAACATGCCTACTATGCTGACCAGTCGGTATTTGATGTGTTTGGCCTGGAGCTTACCGAAGGCAGCCGAAGTAATGCGCTCACAGGGGCGAATACTATAATATTAAGCCAGTCCGCTGCCCGTAGATATTTTGGGAACACCAGCGCACTGAATAAATCGGTGCGGATGAACAACGAAACGGATTTAAAAGTAACGGGTGTTTTCCGCGATATTCCGCAGAACACCCATTTTAATGCTGATTTATTTATTTCTTCTGAGGGAAACCAATTGATGCGCGACAACTCTGCCCGAAACTGGGACTGGCTGTACCCTTCCTTCACTTACCTGAAACTAAAGCCAGCTGCCAATACAGCAAAGTTAGAGGCAGCACTAAAAGAAATATTCTGGCAGGAAACAGGCAATACCCGCCAGGATTATGGTGCTGATTACTACATGTATCTGCAGCCGTTGCACAGCATTCACATGCAGTCTCACCTCACGGGTGAACTTAAGGCAAATACAAACACATCCGTTATCTATACTTTCGGGGCGATTGCTTTTATCATCATTGTTATCTCCGGTGTCAACTTCATGAACCTGTCAACGGCACAGTCTATGAAGCGCGCACGTGAAGTGGGTATGCGCAAAGTAATGGGCAGCCAGCGTATTAATCTTGTCTTTCAGTTTTTAACTGAGTCTGTTTCTTTAACCCTCATCGCCATAATTGCAGCCTTAGCACTCGCCTTTCTCCTGCTCCCAAAATTCAATGAACTTATTGGCTCCGATATTTCTTTCGCCTCCTTGTTTACACCTGTCAATATATTTGTTGCACTTGCATTCGCATTGCTTACGGGTGTTGTAGCTGGCTCTTATCCTGCTTTTTTTCTTTCAGGTTTTATTCCATCCCAAGTGTTGAAAGGCAAATTTAGTATGCACCCTGGTTCAGTACGTCTGCGTAAGGTTTTGGTGATAAGTCAGTTTTGCATCAGTTTTATTGTGCTGGGTGGTACATTCGTCATTAGCGATCAGTTGAATTATATGTTATCAAAAGACCTGGGTTATACTAAAGAAAATGTGGTAATGATTGAATTACCTGCTGACTCTATTGGAGTAGAGCGTGTCAAAGCAGAAATAATAAGGCTTCCGCATGTTGTCAGTGCAGCTAAAATGTCAGAAGCGTTTACCAATGTACAGGGATGGTTTAACCCCTGGTATGAAGGTGCTCCCCCGCAGGTAGATCTGGCCGTTACGCGGTTTCATACAGACGAGGATTTTCTGAACGTGATGAATACAGAATTGGTGGCCGGTCGGT
>JANNRV010000118.1:0-6106 GCA_031401775.1 Bacteroidia bacterium
GAATTTGAAATTGTTTCCGTTGAAAAATCTCAAATCAGTTTCAGAGTAGTTTGCTCAAAAGGAACGTATATAAGAAGTTTGGCAAGAGATTTTGGGAATGCCTTAGGTGTTGGCGCTTACCTTGCCGAACTTTGCAGAACACGGATCGGGACGTTTAAATTAGCAGATGCTTTGAGCGTTGAACAAGTGATCAAGTCAATATGAAAGGGTGAAAGACGCATGAAGATTTACCATACCATTGATGATTTCAGTAAACTATCATTTGCAGTAGTTACCAGTGGCACATTCGATGGAGTTCATGTAGGACATCAACGAATCCTTTCGCGATTAAAAGAAATCGCTTCCAAAAGTTCGGGAGAAACAGTAGTTATTTCATTTTGGCCTCACCCCCGTCTTGTCCTAAAACCCAATGATGGTGCTCTTCAATTACTCAATACGTTTGAAGAAAAGGCAGAATTATTAAAAGAACAAGGAATTCAACACCTGATCCGGATACCTTTTACTAAAGAATTTTCACAGATCCATTCTTCAGAGTTTATCACTCAAATATTGGTAAATAGGATTGGTACTCGAAAGCTGGTGATTGGCTATGATCATCGATTTGGTAAAAACCGTGAAGGTAGCTTTGAGGAATTGAAAGCCAACGGCCCTGCCCATGGATTTGAAGTGGAAGAAATTCCCCGTCAGGATATAGATCATGTCGGAGTTAGCTCATCAAAGATTAGAAAGGCCCTTGAAGAAGGTGATGTTGAAACCGCTTCACATTTTCTCGGCCGAACTTACTCTATCATTGGCCGTGTTGTGAAAGGTGACAAACTTGGGCGCGTCTTAGGCTTTCCAACAGCCAATATTGACATTGACTCTCATTATAAACTAGTGCCTGCGGAAGGTATTTATGCGGTAACTGTTACCCATGCCGCTACTCAGTATGGCGGAATGCTCTACATTGGCAATCGTCCAACAGTAGAAGGAAGTAAAAGGTCCATAGAAGTGAACATTTTTAACTTTGAAAAGGAAATCTATGGAGAAGAGTTGAAGGTGTCTTTTGAGAAATTGCTTCGCGCTGATTCAAAATTTAAAGATCTCGAAGAATTAAAAGTTCAACTTCATAAAGATAAAGAATCAGCGCTGATCGCATTGAAAGGTAAGTTGTAATTGATCTAAGTTTTAAAAACCTATCAGTACCCATCATGATTAATAAAGTAGTGAACGATGCGGATGAAGCGGTCAAAGACATTTCAGATAATGTCACGATCATGCTGGGCGGATTTGGGCTTTGTGGCATTCCTGAAAATTGTATTTCGGCACTATTGCGAAAAGGTAGTAAAGGCTTGACCTGCATTTCAAATAATGCCGGAGTAGATGACTTTGGTATCGGCCTTTTGCTCAAAACTCACCAGGTGAAAAAAATGATCTCGTCTTACGTTGGAGAAAATGCTGAGTTTGAGAGACAATTACTTTCCGGTGAGTTGGAAGTCGAGCTAATTCCACAAGGCACACTGGCAGAACGAGTGCGAGCAGGAGGTGCCGGTATACCGGCTTTCTTCACTCCTGCCGGTGTTGGTACAGAGGTCGCAGAAGGGAAAGAGACCCGAACTTTTGAAGGCAAAGTTTACCTGATGGAAAAATGGTTAAGAGCAGATTTTTCAATCGTCAAAGCCTGGAAAGGAGACACGGCCGGAAACTTAATCTACAAAGGCACCGCACGGAACTTTAATCCGATGATGGCCTCAGCGGGAACAATAACCATTGCCGAAGTTGAAGAACTTGTCCCCGTTGGACAGCTTGATCCCAATATGATTCATACTCCTGGAATATATGTTCATCGAATATTTCAAGGGAAGAATTATGAAAAGAGGATTGAACAAAGAACAGTCAGTTTAATTCGGTGATGTGTTAATTCGGTGATTCGATGATTGAACAGAACAAAATATATAATCCGGATTTAAAGGAAAATCTAATCGTTAAATTATCCTTTCAGTTTGCTTTAGATATTGTGAAATTCGCGGAGCAGCTTGAAAGTAAAAGAAAATTTGCAGTAGCAAATCAAATTATTCGGTCGGGAACGTCTATCGGTGCCAATATAAGGGAAGCACCAAATGCAGAATCCAAGAATGATTTTATTCACAAAGTAAAAATAGCAGCCAAGGAAGCAGATGAAACTGAGTATTGGCTGGAAATCTGCAATCAATCAGAGAGCTATCCAAAAAGTGAAGAATTGCTTCGCCAAATTTTAAGCATCAAAAAAGTTCTTTCGAAAATCATTAGATCCTCCAAAGCATCATCAAATAACCGAATCAACAAATCACCGAATTAGATATGCTTGATAAAATAGGAATCGCAAAGCGAATAGCACAGGAAGTCAGGGACGGGATGTACATCAATCTTGGCATTGGAATTCCAACGCTCGTGGCTAATTATATTCCTAAGAATATTAATGTGGTATTACAGTCGGAAAATGGTTTGCTCGGAATCGGTCCTTTTCCAACTGAAGAAAACGTTGATCCCGATTTGATAAATGCCGGAAAGCAAACCATCACCATGATGCCCGGCTCCGCCTTATTCAGTTCAGCCGAAAGCTTTGGAATGATTCGTAGCGGCAAAGTTGACCTAACTATTCTTGGCGCTATGGAAGTATCCGAGAACGGAGACATTTCCAATTGGAAAGTGCCGGGTAAAATGGTGAAGGGAATGGGTGGCGCCATGGACCTGGTTGCTTCTGCAAAGCACATTATCGTTGCTATGCAGCATTGCAGCAAAGAAGGTGCATCGAAACTTCTTAAAGAATGCACATTACCCATCACCGGATTAAGGTGTGTGAGAAGGATTGTGTCCGATATGGCTGTATTGGATGTATTGCCCGCTGGGGGATTCAAACTCCTTGAACGAGCTCCCGGCATTTCTGTTGAGCAAATAAAAAATGCGACTGCCGGAAAATTAATTGTTGAAAATGAAGTGCCCGAGATGCTTTTATAAGCCATCTGCCTTCTCTAACTTTGACAAATGATTACCAAAGTTGTCAAAACCACTTTTGAGGAAGAGCAAAAACAGAAAGAAGAAGCCTGGCTAAAACTATCACCCTATGAACGGCTAAAGATTGCTTTTAGGATCAGCGAAATGACCCGAAAACCGGAAATTAATTATTCATATGAAGGAATGAAAGTAACGATAGTAAGGCACACGTGAGATTCCAAAGTAAAGAGCACATTCGGTTTTTAAAAACCCTGATAAAATTTGATGTTAAGTTTCTTATTATCGGTGGTCATGCAGCAATTTATCATGGCGTAAGACGCACAACAAGTGACCTCGATATTCTTATCCAGCCCACGAAAGTCAATGGTGAAAAAATCATTATTTCCCTTAAATCTTTAAAACTTGATGTTCCTGAAATTCTTCCTGTGGAATTTGAAACCAACTTAATCTTATCCTTTGGCTTAGAACCTGATGGAGTTGACATTCTTAATTTCACTCCCGGTGTAGATTTTGAAGTGGTTTATAAAAATGCGGTACTCGTTGATTTTTCGGGATTATCAGTCCGAATGATTGACATACGTGATTTGATTCGCAACAAGGAGTCCCTCAACCGTTCTGGCGAAAAAGCACTTTTGGACAAATACGATGCAGAAGTTTTAAAGAAAATAATTCAAAAAAAGATCTGACTTACTCATGAAAAAATCTTCCATCCAATTCTCCATCGACCTAGACGACAATAACGTACCGGAAAAAATCACCTGGGAGGCTACCGATAAGCCGGATGGAATTTCAGAATCAAAATCCATAAGCATCTCTTTGTGGGACCACGAACAAAAAAATACGCTGCGCATAGACCTCTGGACCAAAGACATGCCTGTGGAAGACATGAGGCGTTTTTACATTGACTGCCTTGGAGGCCTTGCACAGAGTTCCCTTACTTCAACCGGTGATGAAGCCATGGCCAAAGAGATGAATGCCCTGTGCGAAAAGCTGGTGAAAATGGTAAGCACGCCAAAATCCTGAAAAGCAAGAATTCAACTTGCTTTCACTCTTTTTTTTTCAATCGGCAACAAAAAAGGGCTGTCACAATCGTTTGTTTTTTGCAAAAATCATGTAGATTTAAAAAAAACTTAACCTTTCCGCTTATGAAGAAGTTCTACTTAAAAGCGTTCTTACCTGTCATCTTGTTGTTGGTAGGTGGAGCAACTGCCCTGGCGCAGAGTACCGTATCCGGCACGGTTAAAGACGGAACCACCAGTGAAACTCTTGCTGGTGTAAATATCATTGTCAAAGGCCGTGTGGCTGGGACTATCTCCGATACCAATGGCCAATTCAATCTCAAGGTTGCCCAGTCTCCACCTTTTACGCTTTCCTTCTCTTTCATTGGGTTCAAAACTCAGGAGATTGAAATCAAAGATGCTAACACTACAGGTCTTGACCTCGTGATGGAAGAGCAATTACTATTGGGACAAGAGGTAGTTGTTTCTGCATCACGTGTTGAAGAAAGTATTTTGAAATCACCCGTGACGATTGAAAAGATGGATGTTTTGGCTATTCGCCAATCTGCAACACCAGACTTTTATGATGCTCTTGCCAATGTGAAAGGAGTTCAAGTCAATTCAGGTAGTTTGAATCTTACTTCAGTGAATACCAGAGGCTTCGCCACCATTGCCAACACTCGTTTTGTTCAAATGGTAGACGGAATGGACACGCAAGCTCCCTTACTTAACTTCCCTACAGGTAACTTAATTGGTATTGGCGAACTCGATGCTGAAAGCGTTGAACTAGTTCCCGGGGCCGCCTCGGCATTGTATGGCCCAAACGCATTCAACGGCATTCTATTAATGAGAAGCAAAAATCCCTTTGAATATCAAGGCTTAAGTGCCCAGGTTAAGTTGGGGCAAACCAGCTCCGAAGCAGGAGGATCGGATCCCCTTGCACAATACAGCATACGTTATGCAAAAGCCTTTAACAATAAGTTCGCATTCAAATTGAATTTCTCTTACCTAAGTGCTACCGACTGGGTTGGCAATGATTACCAAACCGATCGTAATAAACCAGAGTCTACAACAGACTTAAGTGGCAACCCTAACTTCGATGGCTTGAACAAGTACGGTGATGAAACTCCAATTCCTGTTCCTATCGGAGGAACTTTCGGAACGCTTGATCTTCGTAGAACAGGTTACAATGAAGAGGATTTACTTGGTGCTTATTCAGACAACAGAGACTCACGGAGTATAAAAGGAGATGGCGCTTTGCACTACAGAATCAATGATAAAATCGAGGTGCTTTACAACTACAGATACGGTGGAGGAAGTTCTCTTTATCAAGGAACTGAGAAGTATGCTTTGAGAGATTTTTCCCAGCAATTTCATAAGATTGAGGCAAAAGGAGATAATTTCTTTGTCAGAGCCTATCAAACCGCCACCGATGCAGGCAAATCTTATAACTTATCAGCGCTTGGCGGTTTCTTAAATGAAACGATAAGCCCTACTGCAGCTCAATGGGCCCCTCTTTATGCCCAGACTTATGTGCTAGCGTTGCAAGGCTATATCCCCGGTGTACCTGCGGGCAACGTTTCGGCAGCGCACATTGCAGCACGCACAAACGCTGACAATAATCCATTAGCGCCTCGCCCTGCACCTGGATCGGCAGACTTCCTTGCCAAGGCCCAGGCAGTTAGAGATAACTTCTTCCAGACAACTCCAGTGGGAGCAGCAGGTGGTGCTTCTTTCAAAGACGATTCAAAACTCAGACATGTTGAATTTAATTATAAATTCTTTGAACAAATAAAATGGGCTGAGATTCAGATTGGCGGTAATTATCGCCAGTATGATCTATTCTCTACCGGAACTATTTTTAATGAAGCACCGGATGATGGTATCAGCTTCAAAAGAATAAAAATTGACGAGTTTGGAGGATATGCTCAAATCGCAAAGACTTTTGCAGACGCCCTTAAGGTTACAGGATCCTTACGCTATGATAAAAATGAGAACTTCGATGGACAGGTTTCTCCCCGCCTCTCGGCAGTGTACACATTCTCTGGTGATCATAACTTAAGAGCCTCCTTCCAAACAGGCTTTAGAAATCCCGATACACAGGCACAATTTATCTACTTCCCTTCCAGTGGAGG
>JANNRV010000119.1:0-7132 GCA_031401775.1 Bacteroidia bacterium
TACCTTTTCAAAACAAAGGATTATGGAAAAACCTGGACAAAGATTACCGATGGAATTGATGCAGGGCATTTCACCCGAGTGGTGAGGGCAGACCTCAAGAGACAGGGTTTACTCTATGCCGGTACAGAATATGGAATGTATATTTCATTTGATGATGGCACAAGTTGGAAACCATTCCAACTTAATCTGCCGATTGTACCTATTACTGACTTGACCATCAAAAACGACAACCTCATTGCATCCACCCAAGGAAGAAGTTTCTGGCTCATTGATGACCTTACTCCACTCCATCAGCTAAATGCAAACATTGCCAAAAGCACAATTCATCTTTACAAACCGATGCCCAGCTATAGAATGAACGGAGGAGATTTTTCCTTCCGTGATGGGGCATCTAAAACAGAAGGTAAAAACCATCCAGGAGGTGTGATGATTCATTTCTTTGTAAAAGATACAACAGGTGCAAAAGCAAGTCTTGAAATTATGGAACTCAATGGATCACTCATCAAGAAATTCTCCACTACACCAAATAAGAAAGCTAAAGAAGATCAACTAAAAATTAAACCTGGAATGAACAAGTTCAATTGGAACATGCGCTACCCCGATGCAGAAGGATTTGAAGGATTGATCATGTGGGCAGGCTCGCTCACCGGTCCAAAAGCTATTCCCGGTACCTATAAAGCTAAGTTTACGGTCAATGGACAAGTCTCTGAGACGGAATTTGAAATACTCAAAGATCCAAGAACAAGCGGAACGACTGCCGACATCAAAGCGCAATTTGATTTTGCAAAGGGTGTTCAAGACAAGGTCACTGAAACCAATAAGGCAATTAAAAAAATCCGCTCCGCCCGAGAGCAGATCAATCGAGTGACTGAACCTATGAAAGATAAAGCAGATATGAAAGAGGTTAATGACCTTGCGAAATCAATGCTGGACGACATGAAGAAGATCGAAGAAACGCTTTATCAGACTAAAAATCGCAGTAATCAGGATCCGTTAAATTATCCCGTTCGCTTAAATGACAAGTTGGCTGCGCTTGCTGTGGAAGTCGATGGAAGCGACTATCGCCCCACGGCTCAGGTCAAAGCTGTACATGATGAAATCAAAGGGAAAATTGATGAGCAACTCAAATCTCTTGACAAACTCTTCAGCGAGCAATTACCCAAGCTTAATGATTTGATGAAACAGAAGCAAGTGAGCGCAATCGTGATCTTGTAGAATACTTTTGCGTAGCAAAACATAAAGGGGCTAATTGACTTTAGCCCCTTTACTATTTTTTACCAATTACATAATACAACACAGGGCCTAGAACAGGCAGGAAAATCACCGCAATAATCCAAAGTACTTTCTTCCTTGTATCAACGAACGAGAAATTAGTATTCTTATCATCGCGAATAATATCCCAGATAACAAAAATGTCAATAGCTACAACTACGAGATAAAGCAACCTTCCCATAGTTATTAAGTTAGTTTCCTAAGATTTTAAAGAGCTCATCCAGATTAGGAGTAATGATAATCTCTGTCCTCCTATTCTTTTGTTTATTCTGTGGAGAGTCATTGGATGCCAGCGGAGAAAATTCTCCTTTACCTGCCGCCACCAACTGATTAGAAGATACGCCTGCTTTGGTTAGTATTTTGGTGATGGAAGTAGCCCGCATAACGCTAAGATCCCAATTGTCTTGCATGTATTGCGATTTTTTAGAAATGGGAACATTATCTGTATGCCCTTCCACCATAATCTGCAAATCGCGCTGATCCTTAACAGCCTTGCCCAACTGCTGTAATGCCGCTTCGCCTTTTGGGTCAACATCAATACTCCCTGATCCAAACAAAAGTTGTTCTGCCAGAGAGACGTATACCTTTCCGTTCTTTACTTTCACCGTAAGGTCGTTCTCTTTAAAGTTTAAGAGTGCATTTGAAATTCGATTCTTCAAATCAGTAACGGCCTTGTCCTTGTTAGCTAAAACTTGCTCCAATTCCTTTACTTTTTTCTCCCGTTCCGCCAGGCTGGTGCTAAGCGAATCATTCGTTCGTCTCGTTTTGATGAGATTATCCTGAATTGCCAAAAGCTGTTCTTTCTGCTGCGTTACATCGCGATTAAGTTTCCCACTGCTATTCAAAAGATTTTTATAATAAGCATTGAGCTGATCATATTCCTTGTTAAGGTCATTCATTTTCTTGGAAGACGCTCTGAAATTTTCTGCAAGCAAAGTGGTGTCTTGCTTTAGCTTTTCAAGCTTTTGATTTAAGTCGGAGATGTCGGCCGTTGCCTTATCCAACAAAGAATTCTTCTGGGCAAGCGCACCCTCTGCCTTCACTTTTTGTGCGAGCATGTCATCATACTTCTTTTTAGTAACAATGCATGAACTGGAAATAAATGCCAGCATTAAAAAAATGGATAATCGTTTCATAGTTTAAAAAATGGTTCAACAAATTTATTCATATTTAATTATAAGGCAACCGAGCTTCCGCCTATCTTTCTCAAAAAGTATCAGCTATGGAAGGAATGTTAAAATCAGGATCGTTTAAAGGAAAAACCATCATCATCACTGGTGGAGGCACAGGACTTGGCCGGGCCATGGGAAAATACCTGCTCGAGTTAGGAGCCAAACTTGTCATCACTAGTCGTAAAAAAGATATTCTTGAAAAAGCTGCATTAGAATTGATGAATGAAACCGGAGGCACAGTTCTGCCTATTCCCTGTGATATTCGCAAGTATGAAGAGGTGCTCCACGTAATTAATTCAACAGAGGAAAAGTTTGGACAGATTCATGGCGTTTTGAATAATGCAGCAGGAAACTTTATCAGCCCTACAGAACGACTTTCACATCGGGCATTCGATATTGTCGTAGATATTGTGCTCAAAGGAACCTACTATGTTACGTTGGCTGCAGGTAAAAACTGGATTGCCAAAAAACAACCCGGTACATTCTTAAATATCGTTACAACGTACGCGTGGACGGGTTCCGGTTATGTCGTGCCCTCTGCTTGTGGCAAAGCTGGTGTGCTGGCGCTCACTCGCTCACTTGCTGTGGAGTGGGCAAAGTATAAGATTAGAAGCAATGCTATTGCACCGGGTCCTTTTCCAACGGAAGGTGCCTGGAGCCGATTACTGCCAGGAGATCTTGTCGAAAAATTTAATCCCGCAGAACGCGTTCCTCTTAAACGAGTAGGCGAACATCAGGAGTTGGCCAATCTTGCAGCCTACCTCCTGTCAGATTATTCCGCCTATGTTAACGGTGAAGTAATTACCATTGATGGTGGTGAATGGCTTAAAAATGGGGGTGAATTCAGTCACCTGGAAAGTATTCCATCAGAAATGTGGGATACCATTGAAAAGCAGAGAGGTAAATAACTAGAACCGATACCCAAAAGCTAAGGCCCCATAGGTATGTGAAGTTCCTTTGGCCACTTCTTTGCTTAGATGGTGTACAGTCATTGAAAGAGAAGAGCGATTACCGGAATACATTAATCCAACATTTGTTCTGATGATCAGTGGTTCGGTAGCGACTGTAAATGGACTCCGGTTAAAACTAAATAGACTTCCTTCAATAAAAAGATTAGAAACAGTATAGTCTATTCCCAATCCAGCATACAGGAAGAACTCATCATTCAATTTTGTTGCAGGCTTCTCCCAGTTTAGGTTAGTCTTCAAAAAATTAGAATTTGAAATAGGGTTAAATCGTAAAAATCGAAACGTGACATCCTGTGAAATTCGGTTTAGGCCAGTTCCTGCGTATAGCCCCGTATTACTTATCAAATCAACACTACGAGCTATTGCAACATTTCTTAAAATCTGGAAATTAAAATTCACTACCATTTCATTATTTAGTTGAGAACCCCAGCCTTTAGGGACTAAGAAGTGGGTCTGTCTATGCCACCATCGTTGCAATTGGCCAAGACCGGTAATCTCACCAACTACACCAAGTTCAAATCCAAAATCATTTCCCTTCGTGGGTGATTTAAAGCTAGTCAAATTTAATCCTGCATAGCTGTATCCTGCATAAGGTCTATCTGTTGTCTTGCTATCATTAAAATAAATACTGCGAGGGTTAAATATTTTACCTCCAAACCGATAGTCTATAATTAACCTTGAAGAGTCTCTTTGCTGTGAGTTTAATACCCTAAAAAGCGTTGAGCTTTTAGATACTAATCTTCGATAATCAATTTTCGCCCCGGCTGTATAGTAATAATCTGTATGAAAATAAATATCATTATCGATGGCAACATTGATATCACGGCTCAATGAACTCTCCCGATTCTGGCAAAATATCGGTGTTAAACTAACAAGAGTAAAACTTGTTGTTAAGAATTTCCTGATTGCCAAGGTAAAAGCCATCAAAAGAGAGTTTGGATAAGGCTATTCTTACAAATTGAATATACTATCTTTTTACCACTCTGGTCCTGAATAACTACAGGGCTCACCGAACTCTCAAATGGCCTTCCCGAAATCAGCTTTCCGCTTTGATCATAGACATAGGCAAATTCCTGTTGGCTGTCCCAAAAGCAATATAATTTTAACTTAGGGGTCAAATCAAAATAGGTGAGTAAAGTTTTCTCCGAACTTGGATTTGGTATCTCAAAGAAGGTAGTTCCGCCAAAATCCAAAACAGCAATCTTCTCCTTGTCTACCCGACTAATGACGGATGAATTTTTAACTAAGTCAGATGATATGGCAAATTTAGAATCAACGGATGATTTGACGAGAGGAGTTATCTCAATTATTTTTCCAGATACATCAAATTTAATTAATTTGCCTTCAGTCGAAAGACTATAGAAGTACTCATCGTTAGCTTTAGCCTTGTACAACAAGCCATTGTAGGAAGTTAAACCTACTTCAACCGGAAAATTATTTCTAACCTCTCCTTTTCTAGTAAATGAATAAACTCCTCCATTCTCATCGACAGAGATTAAATAATCCTTTCCAAGAATTTTAAAATGCTGTAGTGATCGAATCAATTTCTTACCACGTTCATTGGGTTGCCAACCAGGTAATCCTTCTCCCTCTTTGTTGTACATAAATAATTTCCCTAGCGTATTTCCAATTACAAATCTATAGTTCTTTGAATTGTCGTAATCTATAACTAAAGAAAAAGCAGTTACACCTGTATCTACTTTCTTTGGAAATCCTTTTACATAATTTCCAAGTCGATCAACAAGATGAAGATAATTGTCGGTAACAAAGAAATATTGAAGCTTACGGTTTTTGTAATAATCGATTTGAGTGATTTCTCCTTTAATTCCATCTCCGATTTTCTTCTTCCATAAAACCTTTAACTCATTTGATACTAACATAAGGTTATCTTCAGAATCCTGAACGAGGATTTCAGAAACCCCATTTGAGTGATTCTTAACTTGATAAATTTTTGATTTTATAGGATGCTCCAATGATAAAATAAGATCAGCGTTTCTACGTGGAATTTTTTCAGATTTCTCATCGGGGAGAAAAGTCAATGTCCCATTAAAGTAATAGTTTTCATCGAGTCTACTGAATTGAATAGCCCCCTTACTTACAGCATGAAAATTGGAAGAATCAGAATAGGAGCTCCATGATTTAGTCAGGTTATTTTTAAGTAATGGAAAAAAGGTGTTGCTAAAGAAAAAACTAACATTGGTTTCCTGTGCTGTCGATTCCAGGAATTTATTCCAATCGGTAGATTTAGTCCATGTAGCCTCAGATTCAACATCATCCAAAAATGATTTCAATTCATCAAGTTCAGTTGAAAAGATTAGATACTTACCACAAATAGCATAAAAATTAAAATTGGTCTGCTCTGTCAGTGGCCAGAAGAGCGTATGAACAAGTTGAGGTAATTTGCTTTTTGATATTTGGTATCCCGAGTAGGTTTCTTGATAGCTAACTTCCTTGATGAAGCGTGAATTTAGATTTTCTAACATCGAAATTAAAAGGCTCTTATCGGCAATTTTGATTGCAAAAAGACTTTTATCTACATCACTTAACGTAAATTGTGCTATCTCATCTCCAATTGCTTTACCTAATTTTTCTTGTGTTATCCCATAGCGTTTTTCCAATTGATGAAGTGAGTCCAGTATCGATTTCTTGTGGAACTTGCAAAATGCAATTCTCGATTTTGCCCACTTAGGGAAATCAGAAATGCCATAATATGCTACTAGCCCCGCTTGTAAAGGGAGTACGCTCTTCAAATCAAATAACACCGGCCTTTGTCCATTAAACATTGACAAGACAGAAGGCTTTGCCGAAATGCTATCTAGCGCGAAACCATTCATTAAAATGGAACGATCTTTCGCCTTAATGTCAATCAACATTGCACTTCCTAAATAGTGAGCAACAGTGGAAGTGCTTTTTTGGGATAAGAATAAATTTTGAAAATTCGAGAGTTGCTTAAGGTCAATGTATAGGTTACCGTTATCCGATTCAATCCGGGCAAGAGAATACAACAAGGGATTACTTTCTCTAAATCCTTCATCCTCTGACAGAGATTTCCGAATAACGTCTTCAACTAAAAATGATGTGCTGCTTATCACCAATACTTCTCCTATGAATACGACTGAAATTACTTTAGGCTTAGCTATTGCTAATTCAATAATTTCTGAACCTTCAAATACTCTGGAGTTTACTTCTTTCTTCGCTAATAAAAATTTAGCGAATTTGTCTTTCATATCCTTCGAAAGGGAAAAATAAATCACAAAATCAAATCCTTCTCGTTGTGTTAAATGAAGAGAAATTAAATTTGATTTTCCAAACAGCTCTTTCCGAAAAAGGTAGCTTCCAGGAATAGAGTCCTTTTCAATCAAGTACGATATTGAATTAAGAGAAGAGTCTCTTTCTTGGTTTGTTATTTGATTAAAGTCTCCCTCATACACAAGAATTGCATCTTTGGGCACAAGGTCCCAGGCTTGGCGCGGCTTTTCTGATTGTAAAGCTGTGTATACGAAGTATCCTATTGTTATAAAAGCAAGGCAGAAGGCCGTTATTAGTAAAGGAGTTTTTTTCACAGGCCAAAATTAAAATAAAAAACCCTATCAGAAATCTGACAGGGTTTTGGTAAAAAAAGGCAACGACTTACTCTCCCGGGGTTTAACCTAGTACCATCAGCGCGGGTGGGCTTAACTTCTCTGTTCGGAATGGGAAGAGGTGATCCCCACCGCTATA
>JANNRV010000120.1:0-2865 GCA_031401775.1 Bacteroidia bacterium
AGCAAAATTCAGTGGCTTAAGCCCCGCGCTCTGCGTAGGCTTAATGCTGTTGGCCGCTTCACCGGGAGGTGCTACCGCCAATCTATACAGTCACCTTTCAAATGGTGATGTAGCATTAAATATTTCATTGACTGCCATCAACAGTGTACTTACACTTTTCACTCTGCCACTTATTGTCAACTTCTCAATGGAATATTTTCTAGGTGCAGGGCAATACATTCCACTGCCCTTTAGCAAAGTAGTTGAGGTTTTTGCTATCGTACTACTTCCTGTTACAATTGGCATGCTTATAAAAAATAAAGCTCCCGAATTTGCAGGCAAAATGGATAAGCCGGTAAAAGTAGTTTCTGCCTTACTTTTAATCACAATTATTGTATCTGTAACCCTGCGTGAAAAACAAATGCTATTGGACAACTATGAGCAATTAGGAATACCTGTCTTGCTCTTCAATGTACTAAGCCTTGCTGTAGGATTCTATATACCGCTCCTGTTTAAGGTGGACAGAAAACAGGCCATTGCCATTGGTATGGAGATCGGAATTCACAATGGCACGCTTGCCATATTCATTGCGCTAAATGTAATTAACAACTCAACAATGAGTTTACCTCCAGCTATTTATAGCCTGCTGATGTTCTTCACAGCGGCTGCTTTTGGCTTTCTGGTTAGTATGGGGAAAAAAGTAAGAATCTAATCTCAAATATTTCAGATCGCGAGTTATGTCTACGCCAACTAGTTTGGGTATGTTTGGAAGATGAAAAGAATAATTCCGCTTTTACTATTACTCGTATCTGTTTCGCTAAGTGGGCAGAACATCAATAAGATCATTAAAGAGAAAAATGTAGCCCGAATTATCAACATCCTAACCGCGGACGGCATGATGGGTCGATCTGCGATGGATGAAAAAAGTATTAACAAGGCAGCCTCATTTATTGAGAAAGAATTTGAAAGAATCGGGCTCTCACCACTTCCCGGTGCGGTGAGGTTCCGTCAGGAATTTTCTTCCTATGAACGAATTGAAACAACCTCTCTCTCCTTAATTATTGACGGACAGAAAGTGAATCAGGACAACATTATACTTTATGCTGACGAACTCACAATTAAATATGGAAGTAATCTACCTTCCGCACAGATAGAGAAAGATAAAAACTTCAGAGCCGCTATCCGCCCTTACCTGAGTGACACGACTTCCCAAATCATTTTTGTTGCCCCGGAGCATGGAAAAGAGTTCCATGAAATTCAAGGCTACCTCAGTGGTTCGAGGCTGATCGAAAAAGGTAAGGCAAGAAAAGGATCGAGCCTCTTTGTTCTGGCAAATCCCTCTCCCAATTTTTCTATTGAAGCCACTCAGTCACTTTCTCTTTTTAAAATGACCAATGTGGTGGGTGTCTTGGAAGGCAAATCAAAGAAAGATGAGATGGTGGTATTCTCAGGTCATTATGATCATATCGGTATCAGGCCATCCGTTGCAGGCGATTCTATTGCCAACGGGGCTGATGATGACGCATCCGGCACGACAGCTGTTATTGCATTAGCGAAGTATTTCAAAAAACTTAAAAACAATAACCGCACGTTGATTTTTGTTGCCTTCACGGCTGAAGAAATTGGTGGTTTTGGTTCTCAGTATTTCTCAGAACAAGTGAATGCCGATAAGGTAGTTGCGATGTTCAATATTGAAATGATTGGTAAGCCGTCCAAGTGGGGCCCAAACAATGCATTTATCACCGGCTACGAACGTTCTGATTTTGGCACTATCCTCCAAAAGAATTTAACCGGAACAGCCTTTCAGTTCCGTCCTGATCCATACACTGAACAGAATTTATTTTATCGATCAGACAATGCCACACTGGCAAGATTGGGCGTCCCGGCCCACTCTATTTCCACTGATGAGATTGATATTGACAAATTCTATCACACCGTTGACGATGAGGTTGGGACACTCAGTATTTCCAACCTCACCTCCACCATTCGGGCGATTGCATTAAGTTCCAGGTCGATTGTTTCGGGGGAAGACACTCCCACCCGGATTGACAAATCAACCGTGCAATAAAATTGATACGCTTATCATAAAAGGCTGAAATTTTTAACCTGATTGGGTTATTTTTGCGGATTATCTACCGCAGAAACTGGATAATTCAGGGGAAAATGGCCGAATACACGAAAGAAGAGATCAAAGTTATTGAAGAAAAGTGGCGCAAAATCTGGAAAGAAAAAGGCGTTTACAAAGTTGCCAATGATACTTCCAAGCCTAAGTATTATGTGCTCGATATGTTTCCTTATCCCTCCGGAGCGGGCCTTCATGTAGGTCATCCTCTCGGATACATCGCTTCGGATATTGTAGCTCGTTTCAAAAGAATAAAAGGGTTTAACGTACTACACCCCATGGGCTTCGATGCCTTTGGCTTGCCCGCAGAACAGTATGCACTTGAGCATGGAATACATCCTGCAGTCTCCACTGCCGATAATATTAATAACTTCAAAAGGCAATTGGGGAACATTGGATTCTCCTATGACTGGAGTCGTGAAGTACAAACCTGTGATCCAAAATATTATAAATGGACCCAATGGATTTTCCTTCAGATTTTCGATAGTTGGTACAACAGAAAGAAAGAAAAAGCCGAGCGAATTCCGGCACTCATTACGGTGTTTGAAATTGAAGGAAATAGAAACCATCCGTTTCCTAATTCAAAATTTAAGATTCAAGATTCAAAATTCAAGATTCAAGGTTCAAAAGAATATTTTACTGCTGAAGAGTGGAGAGCTTTTGATGAGAAGACACAGCAGGAGATTCTAATGCAATACCGCCTCTCCTATCTCGCCTACACGGATGTGAATTGGTGTGAAGCGTTAGGTACCGTACTAGCGAAT
>JANNRV010000121.1:0-4484 GCA_031401775.1 Bacteroidia bacterium
AACCAGCGACTCGCAACAGGGCTGAGCATCGTCTATCGGTACACTAATTATAAATATGTAAATCCGAATGTATCAACCAATGATTATGGAGTAAGCCCGTTTTTGAGATTTCAGGTGTATGGACCACTATTTCTTCACACAGAGTATGAACATTTGAATTACGAGTATATAACTTATGCAGGACAGTCCTTTCGGCAGAGTTACAACAGCTTTCTGGCGGGAGGTGGGTTTTTCCAGCCCCTTGGCCGGAGAGCAGGTTTTTTTGCTACTGCTCTGTATAATTTTTCTTATCGGAATCCCACTTCTTTAAATG
Source organism: Bacteroidia bacterium (assembly GCA_031401775.1). Lineage (GTDB taxonomy): Bacteria > Bacteroidota > Bacteroidia > Cytophagales > Cyclobacteriaceae > ELB16-189. Next base: position 314 of record JANNRV010000121.1, read on the forward strand.
ACTATTATCCTTACAATAGCCCTTGGATTTTTCGAGTAGGAATTACAGCCGGCTTCTAAAATTTTACATTGAGCTTCCTTCCGAGTTCTCTCAAGTCCTCAACAACTTTTTCATTTATAGGTATCCCTGACTTCATTCTATCCCTTTCACTTTCTCGCTCGGGGTCACCAGGAATGATGAGATGATCTTGCCCTTCAATAGTTTTGGCCTCGCGAAATCGTGTTATCCATTTATCCATGTGCAGTTTAAATTCGTCAGCGGGACGAAAAGCATCCACCCGCATTGCACCGAAAAAATGACCAATGCCATCACCTACTGGGTCTGCCGGAGGTGATAGGAAGCTCACGAATGGAGGAACCCAAGGGCCATAATTTGCGCCACTTAAAACAGCGGAAAAAATATCAACCCAGGCTCCCAGGCAAAACCCTTTATGACTTCCATGCTCTCGATCACTACCTAATGGGAGGAGCGCACCTCCTTCTTTCAGTTCATTGGGATTGCTGGAAGACTCTCCTGTTTTGGTCTGTATCCAACCTTCTGGTGCCTCTTGATTCTTGCGCTGAAGAATTTCAAGTTTCCCATTGGCTGCCGTAGTGGTGGCAAAGTCTGCAACAAATGGAGGCTGCTCTCCCGCAGGTATCGCCACGCAAATTGGATTTGTGCCTAGCAATCGCTCCACGGAAAAAGTAGGGGCAACTAAGGGGCTTGCATTTGTCATGGCCATGCCAATCATATCATATTGAAGCGCTTTCATGGCGTGATATCCAGCAATTCCAAAATGATTAGAATTTTTTACAGCAACCCAACCTGTCCCGCAAGTCTTTGCTTTTTCAATAGCAATCTCCATCGCACGTGGCGCAATCACCAATCCAAGTCCCTGACCACCATCGACAACAGCTGTGCTTGGAGATTCATGGACGATTCTTATGTTAGGTTTTGCATTTATTCTTTTCAGTTCCCACAGCCTGATATAACCACTTAAGCGGGCGAGTCCGTGAGAGTCGATTCCCCTCAAATCGGCACTTAGCAGAACATCTGCTGCTTGTTTGGCTTGTTCTTTTGGGCAGCCCATTTTCAGGAAAATTTCGTTGGCAAAACTCCAGAGCTGAGAATAGGGTAGTACTTGTTCATTCATAGAAACAAAAGTCTCTTTTTAAGGTCAATTTTCAAGCATAATAAAAAATTATCACACCAAATATGGAAATTGCGGCATGTTGGCATCTTATAGCAAACAAATGAAAATCATGAAAAATCAAATTCTCTCAGCGGCCTTGTCAATAGGTACTTTGGCCGCTTTTGGTCAGGCGGATAAGGCTGTCGATTCTAAAATTACCCAGGTAACAGTGTTCCTCAACAAGGCGCAGGTGACTCGTGATGCCAAGACGCGTATCGAGGCTGGTAAAACCAATCTGATCATCACAGGGCTTACTTCACAATTAGACCCTCAAAGCATTCAGGTTACGGGAAAAGGTAGTTTCATTATTCTCGGGATCAGCCATCAACAGAATTATTTGAATGAATTCAACTTGCCGAAGTCATTAAAAGGGATGAAGGATAGTGTTGAGTTTTTTCAAAAACAGGTTTTGCTGGAACAAAGTCAAAAGGAGATCCTTAATAAGGAGGAACAAATGCTCCTCAGCAATCAGAAAATTGGGGGCACCAGTCAAAACCTGACCGTGGCTGAATTAAAAGGGATGGCCGATTTTTATCGAAGCCGTCTTGGAGATATTGTCACTTCGCGAATGAAGCAGGATGATAAGATCAAGAAGATTAATGAACGTATCATCAAACTACAGCAGCAAATCAACAATCAAAATGAACTCTATTCACGCAACACGAGTGAGATCGTTGTGAGCGTTTCGGCAGAAGCTCCCACGGCAGTGGATCTTGATGTGAACTATGTGGTGGCCAATGCGGGTTGGTATCCTGTTTATGATTTACGTGCAACGGATACCAAAAGTCCGGTGCAGTTGAGTTACAAAGCCAACGTGCAACAGGCCACCGGAGAAGACTGGAAAAATGTGAAGCTTAAGCTTTCTACGGCTAACCCGAACCTAAGCGGACTGAAGCCAGAACTGTATACTTGGCTCCTGGATTTCTATCAACCAATTGCTTACGAAAGCTATAAGAGCAGAAAAATGGCAAGCATGCCTGCCGCACGCGGAGCATCTGAAGACAAAGCGGAAATGGCGGAAGCCATAATTGAAGTTCCGGATGCTGAATCAGTTGCAGATTATGTGAGCACAATTCAAACCACTCTAAATACAGAATTTGATATTGCCTTACCGTATAATGTTACTTCTTCTTCTAAACCTACACTTGTTGATATAAAAAACCATCAGGTAAAAGCTGATTACTTATATTCTGTTGCGCCTAAGCTCGATCAGGATGCTTTTCTGATTGCCAGAGCAACAGGCTGGGAAGAATACAGTCTACTTCCTGGTGAGGCGAACATCTTCTTCGAAGGAACTTTTGTTGGAAAGACATTTATTGATCCCAATAACATTAAAGATACTCTTGCGATTTCTTTAGGCAGAGACAAGCGCATTGTAGTGAAGCGCGAAAAACTAAAGGACTTGACATCCCGCAAATACATAGGCTCAAGCCAGAAAGAAAGTTACAGTTGGGAAATTTCAGTACGCAATACAAAAGCTGAAATAATCAAGATAATTATTGAAGATCAGGTTCCTGTTTCACAGAACACGCAAATAGAAGTAACCGTGTTGGATGTCGCTGGTGCAAAGTATCTGAAAGAAACAGGTAAGCTTAGTTGGGAGTTAAATCTTAATGCCAACGAGACCAAAAAGATGATTTTTAAATATGAAGTGAAGTATCCTAAAGACAGACAGATCAGCGGACTTTAGAAATTGATTTAATTTGCTCTTTTGCCCGTCAGATTTATTTCTGACGGGTTTATTACTTTTTAAGTGAAAGCAATCTTGGAATTTTTTCTTAAATTTCTCCTCCTTACTTTTATAAGTGATCAAAAAACTATTTACCTCAGCAGCACTACTGCTGTTATCATCTTTTGTTTCTGCCCAGATAGTTAATACAGCTACTATGGATACGTTGGAAACTACGGTTATAGGGCATTTGGCGGTAGGTGGCTATATTGATTCTTACTATGGCTATAATTTAAATAGACCTGCAAGTGGTAATGTGCCCTATTTTGTTTCTTCTTCTCGTCATAATGAATTTACAATCAACCTGGCCTACATTGATCTCCGTTACCGGTCTTCTAATTTTCGAGCACGCTTTGTTCCCGGGGCAGGAACCTATATGAATGCAAATTATGCTGCGGAACCCGGAACTCTTAAGAATGTTGTGGAGGCCAATGTCGGAGTTCGTTTACTGGGTAAAAGAAACTTTTGGCTCGATGTGGGGGTATTAGGATCGCCCTATACAAATGAAAGTGCTATTTCAAAGGACCACCTGATGTATACCCGTTCTTTTGCTCCGGAAAATGTTCCGTATTATCTCTCAGGCGCAAAATTAACGCTACCAATTAATAAGAAATGGTCTGCCTACCTGTACTTATTGAATGGATGGCAGGTTATTCAGGATAATAACTCCGGAAAATCCTTTGGCTCTCAATTGGAATTCAGACCCAATTCAAAAATGCTTTTCAACTGGAATACGTATATCGGTGACGAAAGATCTTCTACATTACCCGATTTCAGAACCCGGGTGTTCTCGGATTTATTTTGGATTTTCAAACCCAACGAGAAAATTGATGTTACCTCTTCGGCTTACATAGGATGGCAGAACATTGATAATCAATCCACCTCTAGCTGGTGGCAGGCTAACTTAATTGGTCGCTACACTTTTAATGATCTTATTTCCTTGTCTGCGCGAATTGAATATTTCCATGACCCAAGTGGCATCATGCAGCAATCGATTAATTCATTCAATCAGTTTCAGGTTTTTAGCTCAGGTGCTTGCCTAAACGTAAGGGCAAATCATAATGCCCTTATTCGATTGGATGTCCGGAATTTTACATCGGTTGATCCGGTTTTTCAAGATGAAGCACTAAATACCACTACGCAAAGTTGGTGGGCCGTCATGAGCCTTACAGCTTGGTTTTAATTTTTTTTTATCTGGGCGTCCACGCTTTAAAAAAGTACCCGACCTGAAGTAGAATTAAATCGTTGCTCCGGCTATCATTGTCAAA
>JANNRV010000122.1:0-4951 GCA_031401775.1 Bacteroidia bacterium
GTAGAGCAGGGCCAGGCATTAGAATCTGAACTGGCAGCCAAAGGAGTGAAAGCAAAAGGATACCGCTCAGATGCATCTGATTTTTCGCAAGCGGACAAATTAATCAGTGATGTAGTTACTGATTTTGGATCGCTCGACATTCTGGTAAACAATGCCGGCATCACCATGGATAATCTCCTACTGCGAATGACTGAAGAAGCCTGGGACAAAATAATGAATGTGAATTTGAAGTCATGTTTCAATACGGTGAAGGCAGCCGTGAAACCGATGATGAAACAACGGGGAGGTTCAATTATTAATATGACTTCGGTTGTCGGATTAAAAGGAAATGCAGGCCAATCCAACTATGCGGCTTCAAAAGCCGGCATCATCGGCTTCACTAAATCAATTGCTTTAGAGTTAGGTTCAAGAGGCATTCGTTCTAATGCGATTGCTCCTGGGTTTATTGAAACTGAAATGACGGGTAAACTTGATGAAAAAACCGTGCAGAGCTGGCGCGATGCGATTCCTCTCAAGCGCGGTGGACAACCCGAAGATGTGGCTAATGCCTGTGTCTTTCTGGGATCGGACATGTCATCTTATATTTCCGGCCAAGTGATTCAGGTTGATGGCGGAATGCTGACCTAAGGAATGAAAACAGAAGTTCAAAAGCTTGGTGACATTCTACGTCACACCTTTGAAAAAAATGCATGGCATGGGCCTGCGGTGATGGAGACTCTTAATTCTATCGATGAAAGTATCGTCTATAAAAAAATCAATTCTACACATTCCATTATTGAACTCGTGGCCCACATGACAGCCTGGAGAGTTTTCGTTATGGAGGAATTATCAGGAAATGCCAATTATAAAGTCAGTGAAGAGATGAATTTTTCTGTCATGGAATCGTGGAGACAGACAGTTGATGCACTCGTGGTGAGTCAGGAAAAACTTCTCACGAGTCTTGAAAAATTCCCCGATGAACGTTTGAGTGAAGTTGTACCGAATCGTCCTTACAAATTTTTTACCATGCTTCATGGTATTGTTCATCATGATCTCTATCACGTGGGTCAGATTGTTCTTCTCAATCGGATGCACCATTAGTAAACAGCTAATTATTGCTGATACGAAGTTCAAATTTCCTTTTACTAACGCTTGTCAGCAAAAGTTTTTAACAATTTTTTAACGCGGTATTTGGAAACTCTACTAAACTAGTATACGTTTGTGATATCATAGTCGGGGAAGCAAATTGCTCAACCGATTTATAAAGAAGCGTGGAGAGATAAGGCTCTATGAAGCGCTAGCAACCGCTCTCGATAACAATCGGGATGAAAGGTGCTAATTCCTCCCCTGAGATGGTCTCAGGGAACTATAAACCGGTAAGAAAATGAAAAATCTTTTCAATTCTCTCAGATCAAGTCTTTATGACTTGAAAGCTTCACTCCAAAATCTTAATCCTTCTATTTATTGTTTGGGAAACAACAGCATGTGCATGTGTTGTTGTTCATGTTGTTGCTGATCGATAGCGAAGCGAGCACAGCAACAAGCTAGCCTACGGTCTGCCGAGTGACGGGTATGACTACAGCTACGTTCCTTTCAAGGCCTAAAATAAACTAATCAACGTATTATTAACATATTATATCATGTCTAACTTACTTAATTTCTCAATACAGTCTAAAAGTACATCGGCAGCACGGACCGAAATAGAAACGCGTGGATTCAAATTAATCGTGGACGAACCTGAAGAACTGGGTGGAACAAACCATGCCCCCAATCCTGTGGAATATATTCTGGCAGGCTATGCCGGATGTATCAATGTGGTGGCGCACATCACTGCGAAAGAACTCAACATCGATTTAAAAGACTTACAAATAGCAATCGATGGTGACCTGAATCCGGCCCGGTTGTTTGGTCAATCCTATGTCGAACGGGCAGGCTACCAAAACATCAACGTGAAACTGACCACCAGTAATACGATTGATGAAAAAATCAAATTTCAATGGTTGCAAGAGATCGAAAACCGGTGCCCAGTCAATGACAACCTGCGCAACAGTACGCCTATCCAATTTTCACTGAACTAAAAATCATAATTCTAACATCACAAATCTAAAATCATAAAGCCATGTCAAACTTACATTTCGAAACTCTTCAACTACATGCAGGTCAGGAAGCAGATCCTACAACTGGATCTCGTGCGGTGCCCATCTATCAAACCACTTCGTATGTATTTAAAAATTCCGAACATGGAGCCAATCTTTTTGCGCTCAAGGAATTTGGAAACATCTATACACGTATCATGAACCCAACTTCTGACGTTTTCGAGAAACGAATAGCGGCATTAGAAGGCGGAGTAGCTGCCTTAGCAGTAGGCTCTGGTCAGGCTGCACAATTCATTGCGTTAAATAACATTTTGCAGGCAGGCGATAATTTCGTTTCTACAACATTTTTGTATGGAGGAACTTACAACCAATTTAAAGTTGCGTTCAAACGTCTTGGTATTGATGCACGCTTTGCCGAAGGCGACAAGCCTGAAGCATTTGAAAAATTGATTGACAAAAAAACAAAGGCCATCTACCTGGAAACCATCGGAAACCCCGGCTTCAACATTCCTGATTTTGAGGCCATCTCTGCATTGGCTAAGAAACATGATCTCCCTCTTATTGTTGACAACACGTTTGGCGCAGCAGGCTACCTCTTTCAGCCCATAAAGCACGGAGCAAATGTAGTGGTCGAGTCGGCTACAAAATGGATTGGAGGACATGGAACTACCATTGGTGGAGTGATTGTAGACGGAGGAAACTTCAATTGGGGCAACGGAAAGTTTCCTCAATTCACTGAACCTTCTGAAGGTTATCATGGATTGAAATTCTGGGAAATATTTGGTGAAGGAAATCCACTTGGCTTACCTAATATCGCTTTCATCATTCGTGCTCGTGTTGAAGGTCTTCGCGATTTTGGCCCTTCTCAAAGTCCTTTCAATTCCTTCTTACTGCTTCAAGGATTGGAGACCTTGTCACTTCGCGTTCAACGCGCAGTAGACAATGCTTTGGCACTGGCTCAATGGCTAGAGGCGAATCCTTTGGTAGAAAGTGTCAACTACCCGGGCTTGCAAAGTAGCACCTACCATAAGTTGGCTAGGAAATATTTGAAGAATGGTTTTGGAGCTGTACTTTCTTTTACGGTAAAAGGCACGCTGGAAAACACATCAAAATTGGTGGACAGCCTTAAGTTGGTAAGTCACCTGGCCAACGTAGGAGATTCAAAAACGCTCATCATTCAACCTTCGGCTACTACACATCAGCAGCTGTCTGAAGAAGAAAGAATTGCGAGCGGTGTATTGCCAAACTTATTAAGAATATCAGTCGGCACTGAGCACATTGACGATATCAAAGCCGATCTGCAGCAAGCGTTCGAGAAGGTTTTCAAAAAAGAGTTGGTGGCTTAAACGAACTTATGCCAAAAGCAGAACATATATTTCACTATCCCAATGAGTTTGTGTTGGAGTCCGGGGGATTACTCCCGGACTTCCAGCTCAAATACACTACGTTAGGGCAACTCAACAAAGATCGCAGCAATGCGATATGGGTATGTCATGCGCTTACTGGTAACTCTGATTTTACAAGTTGGTGGGATGGTCTGTTTAAGGAAAATGGCCCTTTCGATCCTCGTCATTATTTTGTTATCTGCGTAAACACATTAGGTGGTTGCTATGGCTCTACCGGACCACTTTCGATTAATCCATCTACAGGCAAAACCTATTTCCACGATTTCCCGATGATCACTAATCGGGATGTTGTGGCAGCATTTGATTTGCTTCGAGAAGAATTGGGAATTCGACAAGTTCACACATTAATCGGAGGGTCACTCGGTGGGCAACAAGCATTGGAATGGGCTATTCAAAAACCTGACGCATTTATTCATCTTATTCCTGTGGCTTGCAATGCTTTTCATTCGCCTTGGGGCATTGCCTTCAATGAAGCGCAGCGTATGGCCATAGCGGCTGACGCTACCTGGAAAGAAAATGATTTTAGGGCAGGTCAAGAGGGACTAAAAGCAGCACGGGCTATTGGCATGATTTCATTCCGCTCTTTTGAAGCCTTTGCTGAAACACAATCGGAAAAAAGTTTAGACAAACTAGATGACTTTAGAGCAGCATCTTATCAACGTTATCAGGGACTGAAGCTTGCCAATCGTTTTAACGCGTTTACGTATTGGGCATTAACAAAGGCTATGGATAGCCATCACGTAGGACGAGAACGAGGTGGCGCAGAAAAAGCACTGAAAGCAATTAAAGCCAAAACGCTGGTGGTAGGAATGGACAGTGATATTTTATTCCCTTTAGTAGAACAGCAATTTTTGGCTGATGCTATCCCGGATGCAGCACTTGAGATTGTATCCACTCCCTATGGGCATGATGGATTTCTCATTGAATTTGAACAGCTGAAAACAGTAATTAGAAAATTTTTTAAACAACACGTAACCGAAAAAGAAATTTCGCTATGAAAAAGAAGTTGAAGTTGGGAGTATTTGGATTTGGATGTGTAGGGCAAGGATTATACCATGTGCTGCAGGAAACACAAGGGATAAAGGCGGAGATCAAAAAGATCTGCGTTAAAAACAAAGATAAATCGCGCATTATAGCTAGTGAGTTTTTTACCTATGATAAGAATGATATCCTGAACGACCCGGAAATTGATGTAGTGGTGGAACTTATTGATGATGCCAATGCTGCCTTTGCCGTAGTAAAGAAAGCACTTGAGAATGGCAAGGCAGTGGTTACCGCTAATAAAAAGATGTTGGCAGAACATCTTGAAGAAATCTATACGCTTCAAAAAAAATACGGGAGGCCGGTATTGTATGAAGGAGCCGTGTGTGGGGCCATCCCCATCATCCGCAATCTGGAAGAATACTACGATAACGATTTAATCAGCAGCATTGAAGGTATTTTCAACGGATCAACTAATTTCATTCTTAC
>JANNRV010000123.1:0-10873 GCA_031401775.1 Bacteroidia bacterium
ACCTGGACGAAAGTGGAATAATCAAAATTTCCCATAAAGACTTAGGCGATCGCTATCTATTTTATGAAGGAAAAGCTGACGCTCTTTTCTGTGAAAATGAAACGAATACGGGCCGTCTTTATGATTATCATCAGGATGGAAACTTTAAAGATGGCATCAATGACTATGTGATCTTCGGCAATCCGGGCGCGGTAAACAAAATTCACAAAGGCACAAAAGCAGCGGTGAATTACGAATTAACTATTCCGGCAGGAAAATCGAAAACGGTAAAGCTTCGTCTGGCAAAAATATTTACAACTGAACCTTTCAAAACCTTTACTAAAGAATTTGATGGGAGAATTAAAGAAGCAGATGATTTTTTTGCTGAATTGCAAAATGGTATTCAAAGCGAAGATGATCGAAACATTCAGCGGCAGGCCATTGCTGGCATGATGTGGAGCAAACAATTCTTCTATTATGATGTGGCCAAGTGGCTCAAAGGTGATCCCTCGCAACCGGCACCTCCTGACGAAAGGAAAAATGGACGTAACCGTGAATGGACACATCTCAATAATGCTGACATTATCTCGATGCCCGATGCGTGGGAGTATCCATGGTATGCAGCCTGGGACTTAGCATTCCATACCATTCCTATCGCCATGGTTGATCCCGAGTTTGCAAAAAAGCAATTGCTGCTACTGACCAAAGAATGGTACATGCACCCCAACGGGCAATTACCTGCCTACGAATGGGCATTGGGAGATGTTAATCCCCCCGTTCATGGGTGGGCCACCTGGCGCGTTTATAAAATCGATGAGAAGCTACAAGGAGGAAAAGGCGATCGGAAATTTCTGGAGGAAGTCTTTCATAAGTTGCTACTCAACTTTACGTGGTGGGTGAATAAAAAGGATAAAAATGGCAATAATATTTTTCAGGGTGGATTTCTGGGCATGGATAATATTGGTGTCTTTGATCGGAGTTCTCAGCTACCCACCGGGGGCTACATTGAACAATCAGACGGCACAAGTTGGATGGCCATGTTTACCCTGAATATGATGCGCATGTCGCTTGAGCTTGCCAAGGAAAATTCTACTTATCAAAGCCTCGCAACTAAATTCTTTGAGCACTTCTTGTATATCGCAGGTGCCATTTCAAACGAAGGAATCGATCTATGGGATGAAGAAGATGAATTCTTCTACGATGTACTCCATACACCCGACAACCGCAGGACGCCCATGAAGATTCGTTCCATGGTGGGACTGATCCCATTATTTGCCGTAGAAGTTTTAGATGAAGAATTGTTCCAAACCATGCCGGAATTCAAGCAACGTCTTGAATGGTTTCTGATTAACCGTCCTGATCTAGCCAACCTGATTTCGCGATGGGGTGCAAAAGGCAAAAACGAACGTCATCTGCTCTCCCTGCTGAGAGGTCACCGCATGAAGCGCATTCTTAGACGCATGTTGGACGAAAATGAATTTCTATCGGAATATGGCATCAGGGCCTTATCGAAAGCCTATGAAAAAGATCCCTTTAAATTTCAAGCAAACGGAAATGAGTTTAGTGTGAAATACACTCCGGGGGAAGGAGATACTTCACTATTTGGTGGAAACTCCAACTGGAGAGGGCCGATCTGGTTCCCGGTCAACTATCTATTGATTGAATCCTTGCAACGTTTTCATCATTACTATGGTGATGATTTCAAAATTGAATACCCAACAGGATCCGGACAAAAGAAAACACTGAAAGAAATCGCCAACGATCTGTCTGAAAGAATGGTCAATATCTTCCGGAAAGATAAGGACGGTAATCGACCGGTTTACGGCAATCATTCCAAATTGCAGAGCGATTCCAACTTCAATAATTATATTCTCTTCTACGAGTACTTTCATGGCGATAGTGGCAGGGGAGTTGGAGCAACACACCAAACAGGTTGGACAGGATTGGTGGCTAAGTTAATTCAACCCATAAGCAAGAAGAAAGTGTTATGATTTTTAAACAAAATAAATTACAGGATTTCAATTATGCTTGCTCGCTTGAATGGCTAGAGACTAATGGGCTTGGTGGTTATGCAAGTTCTACGGTATCAGGTGCCAATTCAAGAAGATATCACGGCCTTTTAGTCGCGGCCATGCATCCTCCTGTTGGCCGAACTGTAATCTTATCTAAATTTGATGAGACTATCGTACTGGGTGATCAACGATTTGATTTAAATTCAAATCAATATCCAGGAGCTATTCATCCTCAGGGATATCAGTATTTTAAAAGTTTTGAACAAAATTTGTTTCCGGAATTCGTATTTGAAGCAGGTGGAGTAAAACTTAAAAAAACCATTGCAGCCATCCAAGGGGAAAATACGACCTTAATTATTTATGAAGTTTTGGAAGCAGGCAAAAATTTTGACCTTGAACTTCTTCCGCTCTGTGCATCGCGCGATTATCACAGCATGAGTCATGCCAACGACTCTATTTATAAAGGGTATCTTTTCCGGGATGGAATTTTCCAAACCAAGAATTATGAAAACAGCCCGGAACTATTTATCAAGGTACCTCAATCTAATTTCGAAGCTTCAGGACATTGGTTTAACAATTTTGAGTATTCCATCGAGCAGTATCGAGGATTAGATTTCCGGGAAGATTTATTCAATCACGGAAAATTTACATTAACCTTAAAAAAGGGTGATAGGATTGGTGTTATTATTTCAACCGATGACCCCTCAGGAAAAGATGCGTTTCAACTTTTTACCCGTGAACAAAAAAGAAGGGAAGCTTTAGTGTCGAATTTTAGTGAGAATGATACTATCAAGCGATTGGTATTGGCTGCAGATCAATTTGTGGTGAAGCGTGGTGATAACTTAAAAACGATCATCGCAGGCTACCACTGGTTTAGCGACTGGGGCAGGGATACAATGATATCGTTACCGGGCTTATGCCTCACCACAGGTCGCTACGATGATGCAAAGAAAATTTTAAAGGCTTTTGCAGAAAGTGTAAGCGAAGGAATGCTTCCTAATCGTTTTCCCGATTTTGGTGAAGCACCTGAATACAATACCGTGGATGCAACACTTTGGTACTTTCATGCAATCTATAAATACCATCAATATACAGGGGATAAAGATTTTATCAACAACCTACTCCCGATATTAAAGGATATTATCGAATGGCATTATAAAGGCACCCGATACAATATTCATGTTGATCAGGATGAACTCCTTTACTCAGGCCAGGATGGTGTTCAACTTACGTGGATGGATGCAAAAGTAGGTGATTGGGTGGTTACTCCAAGAAAAGGCAAGGCCGTGGAGATCAATGCACTTTGGTACAATGCACTTTCTATAATGGCGGAATTGCTTACCGAGGCAGGAGAAATGCAAGCAGCAGAAACATTTAAAGGACGCGCTTTGCGTGTTCATACAGCTTTTAACCAAAAATTTTGGAACAAATCACTGAACTATTTATATGATTTTATCGATGGGACCTATAGTAACGATGATCTAAGGCCAAATCAGATTTATGCTTTAAGTCTCCCCTTCCCTTTGTTACCAAAAGATAAAGCGCAAAAAGTATTCAACATCGTCAGTGAAAAATTATTGACCACACGGGGATTAAGAAGTCTTTCTCCTGATCACAAAGAATACAAGCCTATTTATGGCGGAGATCAATGGCATCGGGATGGTGCATATCATCAAGGGACGGTGTGGAGCTTCCTCCTTGGCCCTTACATTGATGCGCTCGTTGCTATAAAAGGAAGTAAAGGAAAAACTGAAGCTTCAATCATTTTAAACACTTTTTTTGATCATCTGAATGATGCAGGTGTTGGAACAGTTTCAGAAATCTTCGATGCTAACCCACCTCACACGCCTCGTGGATGTATAGCACAGGCGTGGGGTGTAGGAGAAATACTACGAGTGGCAATTGAATATGACCTGTTAGGCACCGCAAAGGCAGGGAAAAAATTGAATAAAAAAACTTAAATGTCACTACAACTTTTTGATTAGATTGAATGTGATACTCCGTTAAAAATTCCTCTATCTTTACCGGATGTGCTATGACATTCGATATCTTACCAAGGACAAGTTTGACTACGCTAGGCGCTATGGGGTTGGAGATGAAGGAATTTCTGCATTGCAGCAGCAACTTGAGGCAATAAGCCCACGGTACCACGCCACAGCCTTGGATCACCCCAATCTACCTGTAATAACTAACGAGCACCCCAACGATATCAGTTTGCATTCATGGGGCCTGATTCCCGGCTGGGCCAAAAATCCAAATGAAGCCGTGAAAATCAGCAACCAAACTTTCAATGCTCCGGGTGAAACAATTTTTGATAAGCCTGCTTTCAAAGAGCCAGCTCGCAATAAGCGATGTCTGATCTTGCTGGATGGATTTTATGTTCATCATTATATTGACAAGCTGGCCTTTCCTTACCACATTCAGCTACAAAGCGAATTACCTTTCTCTGTTGCGGGCCTTTGGGACGAGTGGGTCGATCGTGACTCCGGTCAAATAAAAAGGACAGTAAGCATGGTGACCACAACGGCAAATGAACTGCTTGCCAAAATCAGCAACGATCCAAAATCTGAATCAGGTCCACGAATGCCGGTTATTCTATCTCGTGATACCGAGCGGGAGTGGCTCATGCCTATGGAAAAGAAAGCTGATCGGGAATTTCTTCTTTCCCTTTGCAAACCCTACCCTGTTGAAGAATTACAAGCCTATACCGTGGCAAGGCTTAAAGGCAAACAGGCTACTGGCAATACAGAGCGGGCGATTGAAAAAATGGATTATCAAGAGTTGAACTAGCTCCCTATTCCCTTTCTTATTTGTCTTTTACACAACGGATGGATAAGCCCTCACTCAGCAATGCCGTAGATTTTGTTCTTAAGTTTGTTTGAGAATTAGTAAGATAAAAAAAACTGCCTGTGGTAGAACTCCACCAATAGCCATCATTTCCAAAATCTGTAAGATTGCCTTTATATATTGATCCTCCCGGAAGACCGGTAAAACCAATGCTATTATCAGCGCCAACATTTGGCGAATTCCAATGAGCTGTGCCAGCCTCCTTCATCTTTCCTCCTACTTCATTCACATTACCCAATGCGTTTTCAGCATTCTTCCATTCATCATCAGATGGTATATGCCAATCAGCTGGGCAAACCTTTTTTGAGTCTATTTTGGCAAATCCGTTGTAGAGTCGGCCATATTGAACTACATCAGCCTTGTTACTATTGTAAGTATAATAAGCACCTGAAGTAATGCTTGTCCAGCCACCTGTCGTACCCTGTATCATAGCTGAGCCGTCTTGATATTTGGTAGTTCGTAGATTCTCGGCCATCCATGTATTTGAGCCTATTACTACAGTTTTGTATTCATTGCCTTCAACATCTTTTACCGATCCAAAAACGAAAGATCCGAAATCGGTAGGCTTGGTAGTTGTAGAATTTGAAGGAGTGATAGGTTCATCCTTCTTGCAGCCTAATAACACCAGAACCGAAAGGTATAGACACACAATAGAGTATGATTTCTTCATATCAAATAATTTAGACCGCTAAATCTACGTTACCATAATTTGGCATCTATCACCCATACAACGTTATTTGTGGGCTTTTAAAATTTGCATAGCTAACTATCTAAATTCCCTAAGGATACTATCTATCAATTCGAAATTTCTAAAATCTTCAAAGACATGTTCTGCACCTAATTTTTTAAGCTTATGGTCCTGATTAATACCCAACCCAATAAAATTAAATCCTAACTTCTTACTAATTGTATAGTCCCAAGACAACCTTTTCAATTTTGCAGCCATACTTAACTTCCGATAAGAGAATGGAATGCTGAATAATTTCTTCACGTGTTTTAAAATCGCTACTGCTTGTGAAGGGAACTCCTTGAACATCTAAACTACTTACTTTTAACTTCAACTCTGCAGAAGGTCTCCAACCTGATCGGGAATTTCTTCTTTCCCTTTGCAAACCCTACCCGGTTGAAGAATTACAAGCCTATACCGTGGCAAGGCTTAAAGGCAAACAGGCTACTGGCAATACAGAGCGGGCGATTGAAAAAATGGATTAAGAGTTGCATTGGTCATCTAAAACAAGTCAATTCTTCTCAGTTAAGGTCAAAATCAGGTCATTCTACTCAGTAAGATTCTCTTCGGCAATCAAGCCGACAAATCGACCTGACTCTTTACTCTATTATTGCGTAGAAGTTTTACGTAATGGTACAAGCACTAAAAATTAACTGGAAAGTTTACAGCATGGAGGCGATTTGTCTTGGCCTTTTCATGATGTCTGCTTGTTTATTTGGCACTGCATTAGAATTCCCCCACTCGGCCTTACAGCAGGTTCTACCTAATGATTTTCTCAGGCTATGCTTGATGGGAGTAGCCATGGGAGTTACAGCTACCCTGATCATTTACTCACCGATGGGAAAACTGTCGGGGGCACACATGAACCCGGCATTAACTTTTTCATTTGTTCGTCTGGGAAAAATTAAAATGGAAGATGCCATCTACTATGCAATCTTTCAGTGCGTTGGCGGAATAACAGGGGTGGCATTAATGTCTTTGGTGTTAGGAGATGCACTGAAGGATCCTCATGTAAACTATGTTGTTACTGCACCTGGCCCATTGGGAGTTGCATTAGCCTTTGTCGTTGAAATAGTCATCGCTTACGGAATGATGACCATGGTACTTACCACATCCAATCATCCAAGGCTCTCAAAATATACAGGTGTTATCGCAGGATTTCTTGTCATGAGTTATGTGATTCTATCAGGCCCGATCTCCGGTTTTAGTATGAATCCAGCCCGTACTATTGCGTCTGCAGTGCCTGCAACGGATTTTGGTTCATTCTGGATTTACATGACGGCTCCTTTCATCGGCATGCTTACTGCTGCTGAAGTTTTCAAACTATTTAAAGGAAGAGCCATCTGTGCAAAAATGCATCATGAAAATTCTTATTTGTGCATTTTTAACTGCGGGTATTGTGAGCACAAATCCATAGTTGATAGTCAACAGGCTAAGTGAAAATTATAAAGCTATGGATTATCGACCAAACTATGTACTAACTGCTAAAGGCTATTTATTACTAACCACATGAATACAAAATACGATATTATCATCATCGGCTCAGGGGCTGGTGGAGGGACGCTCGCCTGCAAGCTGGCACCATCTGGAAAAAAAATACTTGTACTTGAGCGGGGTGATTACATTCCGAAAGAAAAAGAAAATTGGGACCCCAAAGAAGTCTTTACCAACGGTCGTTACCGAACGACCGAAAAATGGTATGACAAAGATGACAAACCGTTTAGCCCATATGCACACTATGCTGTAGGTGGCAACACCAAAATGTATGGAGCTGCTTTGTTCCGCTTGCGCGAAAGTGATTTTAAAGATACGCGTCACTATGGTGGCGTATCACCTGCGTGGCCAATAAAGTACGATGACCTTGAACCATTTTATGAAGAAGCTGAAAAGCTTTATAGTGTACATGGCGAGCGGGGCATCGACCCTACGGAGCCTCGAGCAAATTCAGTGTATCCATTGCCTGCGTTGAAGCATGAGCCAAGTATGCAGGATTTATTTGACAGCATTCGGGGATTGGGCTATCGTCCTTTTCCCCTACCCATTGGTGTACGCCTAAACAATAACAAGGAAGGCTCATCACCTATTCATCTCAGTAACTTCGATGGTTTTCCTGACCCCACCGAAGCCAAGGCCGATGCGCAAGTAGTTGCTCTAAAAGAGGCGCTTAAGACTTCAACAGTTACTCTGTTAACACACGCGCATGTAGATCGCTTGGTGACTGATAAATCAAAAAGGAGAATTTCAGTAGTAGAAGTGACTCGTCATGGTGAAAAGATCTCTTTTGAAGGCGGCTTAGTCGTATTAGCAGCAGGCGCTGTCAACTCGGCTGCAATTTTACTTCGGTCGGGTAACTTGGCTAATAGTTCTGGTTTGGTAGGAAGAAATTATATGTTACACCAAAATGGGTGTGTCATTAATTTCTCGCAGAAACTAAACACTTCCCAATTTCAAAAATCATTTTCTCTTAGTGATTTCTATCATGAAGCAGAAGACTCAGAGTTTCCGTTAGGTACAATCCAATTAATGGGAAAGAATGATCCTGACACTGTACTCGGATTGACTCAAGAACAATTACCAGGAAAGTCATTTGAAGAACTTTCTACGCATTCGATAGATTTTTGGATCACCTCAGAGGATTTACCAGATTACAACAACCAAGTAACCTTGGGCAAGGATGGCTCCATTAAAACGATTTATACAGTCAACAATCGTGAAGCTTATGACCGACTCAAGAAAAAGCTTTATACGATATTAGATAAACTAGCAGAGAAAGACCCTCTTTACAAAAATGCCGTTCGCGTAGGCTACGACTTGGGTGTATCTGGTGTATCGCACCAAATGGGAACACTGAAGTTTGGCAAAGACCCAAAGACTTCTGTACTGGATGTAAACTGCAAAGCGCATGACATTGATAACTTATACGCAGTCGATGCGAGTTTCTTTGTGTCATCGGGAGCATTTAATCCATCGCTCACCATTATGGCAAATGCGCTGAGAGTAGGAAAGCATTTATTGGAAGAATTGAAATAGGTATCGGTTGCAGCATGCAAGTAACAAAAGGTAAAGGGATAAGGCCACTACTTCTACTGCTTATTGCTCTCTTCTTGCTATGCCTGAACGTAAAAGCACAAGAAGAAAAATCAAGGTTGCTATTTGGAACAGGCATTACTTATTGCAGCTACATTGGTAACCCAGGATTAAATTTGAATGTAACGTTTCGCGTAATTGGAAACTTGCATTTTGGGCCTGATTTCTCTGCCTTGCTTACGAGTGAACGAGAGGAGAACGGTGTAGTGGTGAAACGAAAGGAACTAGAATACAATTTCAACGTGAACTATTTTTTTGCTCTTAGTAAGAAAGTAGAGATATATCCTCTTGGCGGAATCAATTGGTCAAAGATTACGAATCATTCTGCAGGACAGGAGGTAGTAACCGACTTGGTAACCGCCTTGAACCTGGGAGGTGGTTTAGAAATAGAGATAAAGAAGATTCGAATATTTTTTGAATCAAAATGGGTTTCGCGATTGAATAAATATGATTTAACCACAGGTATTTTGTTTCGTTTATGAAAGAACTTGAAGAGTTGGTAAAGGTGGCTACACTTTCGTTGGGAAGCGTAGTGGAAGGTGTGGCTGCAATCATTATTGCTCTCGCTATTGTCCGAGCCTTCTTTTTCTACATACGAAGTTTTTTCTCGCAGAAAGCTATCGATAAACTTGAAATACGACTGAGTCTGGGAAAATCGCTTGCTCTTACCTTGGAGTTTTTATTGGCAGCAGATATTCTGCGTACAGCCGTAGCACCCAATTGGGATGACATCGGTAAACTGGCAGCCATTGCAACACTCCGCACACTATTGAACTATTTTTTGGAAAGAGAACTAAAACATTCTGAAGATAAATCTTAATGCCATGAAAAGACTATTCTGCTTCCTACTGACTGCTTCTTGCTTTCAATGTCAGTTCACCTTTGCACAAACCGTTCAACGTGTAGATGCAGTAGGTATTACAGTATTGGATATGAATCGGGCATTGGATTTTTTTACAAAGGTGCTGCCGTTCGAAAAAGTATCAGAAGTAGAAGTAGCCGGAACAGAATACGAACAACTAAAGGGATTATTCGGGATTCGGTATAAAAAAGTAAGACTGCGTTTAGGTTCAGAGGAAATCGAGTTGACGGATTACCTCACATCGGGAGGGCGTGCTATACCGGAAGATGCAAAAAGCAACGATCTGTCTTTTCAGCACATTGCGATTGTTGTAAGCAACATGGATTCCGCCTACGCACGATTGCGGAAATTTAATGTGCAACACGTTTCTACCGGCCCGCAAACACTGCCCAAAACCATTCCAGCAGCTGAGGGCATCAAAGCATTTTATTTTCGCGATCCGGCTGGGCACAACTTAGAGTTAATTTATTTTCCTCCGGGAAAAGGAAATCCGAAGTGGCAACAGAATACAATCAAAATATTTTTAGGGATAGACCATACAGCCATCGGTGTTTCCAAAACGGAAGCGAGCAAAAAATTCTATGGGGATTTATTGGGACTTAAATACCAGGGCGAGAGTTTTAATTTTGGTAAGGAGCAAGAACATTTAAACAATGTACAAGGTGCTAGCCTTCACATCTCTGGAAACAAGGCAACCGATGGAGTAGGCGTTGAATTTTTGGAATACTTAAATCCCAAAAGTGGCCGGCCATACCCCAAGGATGAGCGTGCCGATGATTTGGTGCATTGGGAAACAATCATGACAACCGATAACGCAGAAGCACTTTTTCAAAAACTTAAAAAAAGTAAGGTAGACTTTGTGTCATCTCAGGTTGTTTCACTTCCTTCAACTGGTTATCTCTATAATAAAGGATTTTATGTTCGAGATCCTGACGGACACGTAATTGGTATTTTTGAAAAAAATAGTAAGACCAATTGATATGAAAGACTTTATAGGCTGCACTAGCGGGCAATGGCGCGTTATAAAAATGAATACAGTTGCAGGTGAACCTATTGAAAAAGTCTCTCACCTTCGAATTACGGAAAGTAATTTAATCAAATCGAATGCAGGAATATGGACACTCCGAGGCTTCAATAGCAATGTACGCTACGCAGAAAAAGTGGAGAAGGAAAAGCTGTTGGCTGTTCAAGAAGGATTAGGCCGACCACACGCTACGTGTGCTGCGCTCATTCCAATTCGCAAAACGGAAACGTGGTGGGCATTAGCACAAGATGAGCGCAGAGCCATCTTTGAAAGCACATCACACCACACAGAAATTGGACTAAAATATTTGCCCGCCATTGCCCGCAAGCTCTATC
>JANNRV010000124.1:0-17753 GCA_031401775.1 Bacteroidia bacterium
TGCAGCGATATCGATCAGGTTTTTCTTAAGAAATGTATAATTTCCTGTTACGCTAAAAACAGATTCCTATACATTGATTGTGGAAGAATTAATCACAAACTGTCTGAGTCGATCATCATATGTGAGCGTTGAGCTGACGTCAAATGATTTATTTTTCAAGAACACTTTACTTCCGATCCCGATTTGTCCTGTAGTGACATCGCCCTTGCCAGCGATAGTATACAGTTGATCAGCAATAGTGATGGAAGCTGTTAATTCTTCGCTGGAAAAGAGATGAGATTGTTGAGCCAGTTTATCTTCATAGGTGACTATTGTATTTTTCAACTTCACATTTTTCAAGTCGAAGCGAATGGATCCAGTGTTGGTAGAGTCCGATGATTCCTTCAGAATCGTATAGTTATTCTTACCTGCCGCATTAATCTTAAGATCGGTTTCACTGTCTGTAATTTGCAAACCGCGGATGGCATAATTCCCACTCCATACTTCAACCGGATTCATATAGAAAGAAATGGTCTTGGCGATGAGCAAGGCATTTTCACCCGGCAATCCATCTTCGATATAGACATCGGTGAACACAATGGCCAGGTTAGGGAAATCGCTCCAGGTGGCAATTTCTATTTTGCCAATCTTGACAGGCGTGTTAAGACTTTTATTGGCTTCACGAATAAATTCCTGTATGATGCGGTCTTTGAAGAGAAAGATCGAGGCGGTAAAGGCAATAAGTATCACCACAACCGTCAGGGTAAAGTAGAACAGGACTTTCTTAACTATTTTCAAAATGATTGAATCCGGTTTGGCAAAGCTAAAGGACAAAAGTCAATCCAAAGAAAACATCTAACCCTTGACTGATAAAAGTTTTTTTTGGACAAATAGATTTCTGGTTTACCTTTGCAAACCCCAAATAAAGGGAGCTTAGCTCAGCTGGTTCAGAGCATCTGCCTTACAAGCAGAGGGTCGGGGGTTCGAACCCCTCAGCTCCCACAAGAGGCTGCATTTGCAGCCTCTTTTTATTTACTTTCTTTCCAATTTTTACCGGAGTTCTGATCCCAATAGTCATACTGCAAATAGCGAGCAGCTTCATTTGCCACCTCTTTGCCTTGTAATCGCTCTACAGTATATAGTGCCATATCAATACCTGCTGAAACTCCTGCCGAAAGAACGACCCGGCCATTATCGACCCATCTTTTTTCAGGTGATACTTTCGTAGTGGGCGCAATGGACTTTAATAAGTCAACTGCCATAAAATGAGTGGTTGCTTCTTTGTTCTCCAGCAATCCCGCTTTAGCCAGAATTAACGCGCCACTGCAAACTGATAAGACAAGTTCCGCCTGCTCTGCTCTCGCTTTTATCCACGTAAGGAGATTGACATTATCCATTTCATAGCGCGTGCCAAAGGGCTTGCCATCAGGATGAAAACCACCACCTCCGGGTACAAGAAAAATATCACAAGGAGGGCATTCATCCAACACGTAGGTAGGTTGAATGATCAGGTTGTTCTTGGTGGCTATACTTTTCTTTCCCGCTACGGTAAATACTCGAAACGGCTCGCCTACGCTTCGTTGGCCACTGATGGAAAAAACTTCAAAAGGTCCTGCGAAATCGAGCACTTCAACATGGTCAAATGAGAGAATGGCAATGGATTTCATTTATATGTAGTTGGATAAACTTTTTGGTAAGAAAGCAATAGCCCAAAGGTAAAAATAAAACATCTCCTCACGCATACGTCCGGTTTGCCCGGACAACTTCCAGCCACACAAAGTCAACCCCAAGTTGACCACATCCCAACATTAGAATTACAGTAATTATGAAAATGAATTTCTACTTTTGGATTGTACTAAAAAAGGTGATGCTTACAAACAATAGAATTTTTCAAGCTGATAAGGTTATAAAAGTAAAAAGAGAAGGGCTTCAAATTATGAGAAAGGGTTATCTTATTTGTTGGTGGCTTGCGCTGACGCTTACCACCTATGGACAAGTAAGCCGCTCCTATTTAGAGAAGGCGCTTCAGACGGAGAAGTGGATACAGTCTTTGCGAGTCGAGAGCCCACAAGGAACAAGCTGGCCTGTAACTCCAGGAGATACTTCAAAAATAATGAACCTGTACTCCGGGTCGGCCGGAGTGATCTTGTTTTACCTTGAGCTATTTCATTCAACACAGGATGAGCGCTTTTTAGAGGAGGCAAAGAACGGTGCTGATTTTATTCTTTATCATCTACCGGAGAAGGGCCAAAGCGATGAAGAGATTGGGTTATATACTGGATTAGCGGGGATCTGCTTTACTCTTGAAAAAGTGTATGACGTAACGAAAACCGAACGCTTTAAAATAGGACTTAGCAAGTATCATAGCCTGTTGTTATCAAAAGCAAAAATTCTTGATAATTCGATGGATTGGAGGTACACTGACATTATCTATGGTGCTTCAGGTATTGGACTTTACCTTCTAAGCCCCTCTCAAAATAGTTCAGCAAAAAAGAATGCAGTGAAGACGGGTAGGGCTTTAATAAACCCTGACCTAGGTGCAAGGAGAGAATTTCGATGGTATATGGACACAGCCATGGTGAAACGAGACTACTATATGCCCAATTTTTCTCACGGCACAGCAGGAGTTTGCTATTTCTTTACGCGATTGTATACTCAAACAAACGAAAAAGAATTTTTGAATGCAGCACTTGCAGGCGCAAATCATTTAGAAGCAATAGAAAACAAGGATGCCTGGATTTATCACCATGATAAGGACGAAGGAAAGGACATGTATTATTTGAGCTGGTGTCATGGACCTGCCGGAACAGCCCGCCTCTATTACGAGCTGTATAAGATAACTAAGGATATAAAATGGCTGGATAAGATCAAACGATCTGCTCAGGCGTTAATGACGTGTGGAATTCCGGAGAAACAGAATAACGGATTCTGGAATAATGTAGGTCCTTGTTGTGGTTCTGCGGGTGTCGCAGAGTTTTTTCTGGAACTCTATAAAATTCTTAAAGACCCATCTTATCTTGAGTTTTCTAAACATGTCACTGAGAATTTGGTTCAACGAGCCACAATAGACGGTGAAGCAATTTTTTGGAAACAAGCAGAAAATAGGAGAGACCCGGATCTCCTTCAGGCGCAAACCGGATATATGCAAGGTGCTGCGGGCATTGGTATGTGGCTGCTTCATTTAGATGCATTTGAAAATAATTACAAGTCAATTATCAAATTGCCTGATAATTCTTTTTGAATAATCCGAATTTCAGAAATTGGTTTTAAACTACTTTTTTTCGGATCATTTTAGCATACGTGCGACTTACCGGAAAGGTCTTGCCACTTTGCATCTTTACCACCATACCTCCATTAAAGTGGCGCTCGATTTCTTTTAAAAAATTGATGTTGATGATCGTGGAGCGGTGGACACGAATAAAAGTATCCGGATTGAGCAGTTCTTCAAGCTTGCCAATCCCAGATGAACTTACAAATTGATCTGTCTTTGTAGTGATAACTGTATAATCGCCTGATGCTTCCAGGAAAATTATTTCATCTACAGATAGGTTAAAAAGTTTTTCCGATTTCTGAACAAAAATATGCGAGTCATAAGAGTTTCTGCCCTCTACTTTTACTTTCAGGCTATGAAGAAGATCTTCAAGATTTCCCTGTTCCATCTTTTTGCGCTTCAATGCTCTGTTAACGGCTAGTTTGAAGCGCTCAAGATCCAACGGCTTCAATAAATAGTCAACTGCATTCTTTTCAAAAGCGCCAATCGCATATTGATCATACGCTGTGGTAAAAATTATGTAAGGTTCGTGATCAATTTCGTCTAGTACCTCAAATCCTGTCATGCCGGGCATCTGAACATCGAGAAAAATTAGATCAGGTTTTAATTTATTGATTTTCTCAACCGCCTCTGAGCCCTTGGCACATTCACCGATAACCTCTATTTCGGGAAAGGACTCCAGATATTCAGTAAGAAGCTCGCGTGCTAATTTTTCATCATCGATAAGTAGGCAGGTTGTAGTCATAAGATTTTTTTATTACTTATTTTTTATTGTTCAACAAAGGGGGATTCACTAATTGTTCTAAGTCTGGATTCTTTGACTATTTTGGAGCTTGAAGATTTTTCTTCAATGTCTTTCACATAAAAGCTGACGGAGTAGCCGCGATCGTTGGCGCTAATGCGAAGTTTGGAGTCAGAACCGAAGTAACTCTTCAGCCTTAAGTCCGTGTTGGCCATACCAATTCCACTTGAACTCCCATCCATTACTTTTTTGGCATTGCTGCCAAGCCCGTCATCTTTCACTTCAAAAAGAATAATATTTCCTGATCTTCTTACGGTAAGGCTTATGGTACCCCCCTCTTCTTTGGGGCCAATTCCATACTTGACCGAGTTTTCTACTAACGGTTGTAGAATCATAGGTGGAATGCTAATGCTCATGCAGGAGGGATCAATATCTTTTTCAAAACGAAGGCGCTCTCCAAATCGTACTTGTTGAATCCGAATATAGTTTTCGATAAAATTGATTTCATGAATTAACTTAACCATTTCACCACTATGAGAGTCTAATGCATAACGAAAAATATCAGAGAGTTGCGTAATTACTTTTCGAGCTTGTTCTTTACTGGAATGTACCAGTGTACTGATTGAATTTAACGTATTAAAAAGAAAGTGGGGATTGATTTGAGACTTAAGAAGAGAAATTTGCATTTCCTTATTCTTCAACGCCAGCTCACTTTTCTCCTGATCTTTGCGCTGAAGCCCCTGAAAATATTGAATAACATAATAGACCCCAACCGTGATGATGTATTGATCATGAAAACGGAGCGCATCCCAACTCATCAATCCCAGCATGTACTCTTTCCAATGCTCAAAATAAACTAAGCCGTCCATGTAATCGGTGAAATAGTACGAAAGCGTTCCCATAACAATAAAAAAGACAATGAGCCCTGCCAGGTGCCCTGAAATTTGAAGAGCTGCTGTAAAATGAAATAGCAAATGCGACCAGAGAAAAATTAAGATGATGAATAGGCACAGCGCTTCAAAAAGAAAAAATCCATTCCAGAGGACATAGTTGGAAGGATTAACAAATTTCCATTCAAAAAATGCACTGATCGCAAAATTGATGGCATACCAAATGCAAATGAGCAAATAGGCACGTTTCCAAATCTTCGGTATAGAATCAATCCACTTCAAGACTTAATAAATTGAGGTATAAAATTAACGAATTGAAAGTAAAGACGTTGAGTGGAAGAAATTGCCGATGAATCACCCTAATTAGCGGTATACTTGAAAGTGTTAGCATTGAATGCATTATCTTTAAAGCCAGAGCTGAAATTAGTTATGAGGTATTGGATGATCTTAAGTTTTGTTGTTGCGCAGCACATGGGCATGGCGCAGAAGGTCACTATTTCTGGAAAAGTAGTAGATAAGGAAACCAAAGAGCCACTGGTTTTCGCTTCCATTGGTATAAAAGGG
This sequence comes from Bacteroidia bacterium, assembly GCA_031401775.1. Lineage (GTDB taxonomy): Bacteria > Bacteroidota > Bacteroidia > Cytophagales > Cyclobacteriaceae > ELB16-189. The sequence goes on from JANNRV010000124.1 coordinate 5,447, forward strand.
AAGCCGATTGGAACGATCACCAACCTTCTGGGTGATTTTGATTTTCATATTCCCGGAGAATACCGTAATGAGATGCTGGTCATTACCATGCTCGGATACAAGAACTATGAAGCCCCTGCTTGGACACTATTGGAAATAAGTCCACTCGTGATTGAAGTTGAAAAATCAAGTCAATTTCTGGAGGAAGTTGTAATTTCTGATAGCTTATTGGGAGGCGACATTATGCGAATTGCACTCACACGCGTTGAACAGAATTATCCCATGACACCTTACCTGATGGATGGTTTCTACAGAGATATTAAGAAAGTTGGAGGTACCTATATTTCATTACTTGAAGCGGCTGTAAAAATTTACGATGAAAATTATAAGGCACCTCGAAATAAGTTCAAGTTGAGAGAAAGAGTCGCTCTTCTGGAAGTAAGAAGAAGCCTTGGTTATGGTAATAAATTTACAGCCTATTTCGATGAAGATAATCTGTTGGAAGATTTATTGCTTCACAATAACATACGCTATCGTCAGTTTCCTGAGGAAGAAGTTTTTTTTACAAGTTTAGGTCGTGAGAAAGACTCCTACTATAATGGTCATTCTATTTTTGTCGTGAAGCACAAGAGTGATTATAGCCTCACGATTTACATCGACAAAGAAACCTTTAGTATTATTCATCTGGATTATGAAAACAATCAGGTGGAGAACATCGGAAAGCGAAAAGGATTGGTAAGTAAGTTTGTCAGTTTGAAACGTATCATTGACTTTAAGCTCTTTGAAGGAAAAATGTATCTTAATTATATAGCGGTCAACTCCGGAATCAACTGGTATGATGCCAGAACCGAGGAATTGAAATTTGAGACAGAACTAAATCAACAGCTTCTCATTAATCAGGTTTATCCGGAAACCGATGAGCGTATTGGCACCACGGAGAAAATGAGGAGCTACGGCTTACAATTCCAGGATCTTCCTTACAATAAAGAGTTTTGGAGTAGCTATAACGTTATTAAAGAGAGCCCGCTTGACAAGAAGATCATTGAAGATTTGGGAAAAGAACTACCACTGGAGAAGCAGTTTGAAAATAACTAGCCATTAATTTTTTCGGTAAGAGCCTCTTCCAGGAATTCCTCTTTATTGATCGGCACAACGCCTACATGTTGACACACCAATCCTCCGCCTAAATTAGAAAGAGAGGCGATCAACTGTGAGCTGAGATTCAAGGCAACGCACAGCGCAACAATACTAATCACTGTATCCCCGGCTCCAGATACATCCGCAATCTCACGGACGTGGGCAGGTAATTTAATTTTCTTCTGCTGAAAATCAATATACACACCATGCTCTGAAAGCGTGACCATAACACCTTGCGCATTCAGTTTTGATTTCAACACCTCAACAGCATTGGCTACTTGGTCTTGATTCCCGGCATCCACTTCCACTTTAAGCCCTTCTCGCAACTCTTTTAAGTTGGGCTTAAACAAGGTTACATTCTTGTACGAGAGAAAATTTCTTTTCTTAGGGTCTACCACCGTGGGAATGCCATGTTCTTTGGCCCATTGGATTGTTTTATCAATGATGTTGAAACTCAAAACGCCTTTGTCGTAATCCTCAAAGACTACCACTTGGCATCGGGGAATCAACTTTTCAATACGATCAAGAACCATTTTTTCTTCGATCTCATTTACCTCAGCATCCGACTCTTCGTCAACACGCACTACATGTTGATGGCTGGCAATAATGCGCGTCTTTACGGTTGTGGGCCTTGATTTGCTGACAACAATCCCCTCTTTGCTAATGGAGCGATCATCTAAACGATGAAGTAGTTTTTTTCCGTCATCGTCACTTCCGATCAAGGCGCACAAAATTGGCTTAGCTCCCAGAGCATGAATATTTAAAGCCACATTAGCTGCGCCACCAAGCCTATAATCTTTTTGTTTGACGGTAACGATGGGAACTGGTGCTTCCGGAGATATTCGCTCTACCGCTCCCCAGATATAACTATCGAGCATCACATCACCCACGATGAGCACCGTGATGTCATTGAACGATTGAAAAATCTGACGAAGAGAGCTTTGCTCCATACTATTTTAATTTTGAAAGCGATGCTTTCATTCTTTTCATGGCTTCCACCAAGTCTTTTTCTGATGCCGCATACGATAGCCGCACACAAGCCTCTTCACCGAATGCACCACCTGGAACAAGAGAAACGTTGGCTACCTCCAGCATATACATGCAAAAGTCATCACCATTTTTAATCGTTCTCGTACCATCTGATTTTCCGTAGAAGGAACTTACATCCGGGAAAAAATAAAAAGCGCCTTGAGGATAGTTGGACTTTATTCCAGGAATGTCTTTCAGCAGGTTATAGACTACATCTCTACGGTGATGATACTCCTTTACCATTTTTTCAGTCGGAGCAAGATCACCCGTGATGGCAGCCAGAGCTCCTCGCTGAGAGATTGAACAGTTAGCAGATGTAAGCTGACCTTGTACTTTGTTACTACCATCAGCAATCCACTTGGGAGCTGCGATGTACCCCACGCGCCAACCCGTCATGGCAAAACCTTTGGCAAAACCATTGACGGTAATGGTGCGATCAAACATCCCCGGCAGGGAAGCAATACTCAATCGCTCTCCCGTAAAATTGATATGCTCATAGATTTCGTCAGCGATAACTAGTGCGCTTGGATGTTTTAATACGACAGTGGCAATTTCCTGCAATTCCTTTTTGGAAAACACAGAGCCTGTAGGATTACAGGGTGACGAAAAAATAATGGCTTTCGTTTTAGGAGTTAATGCTTTTTCAACCTGGGCTGCTGTTACTTTAAAATCATTTTCTATAGTTCCTTTCACCAGCACTGGCGTTGCTTCCGCCAACCGCACCAGTGCGTCATAACTTACCCAATACGGAGAAAAGATAATTACTTCATCTCCCGGGTTCAGCAGGGCTAACATTACGTTTGCTATGGATTGCTTGGCCCCATTGGAGACAACAATGTTTTCTGCTTTGTAAGGAACCCCATTCTCTTTTTGATACTTGGCGGCAATCGCTTCACGCAAATCCTGATATCCTGCTACGGGAGGATAGGTAAAATATTTTCCATCATCAATGGCTTTTTTTGCTGCATCGCAAATGTGCTGCGGTGTTTTGAAATCGGGTTCTCCCAGACTAAGGCTAATCACATCAATGCCTCGGGACTTAAATTCCCTGGCTTTGGCGGCCATGGCCAAGGTGGCAGATTCTTCGATGGCTTCGATTCGATTGGAAAGATGATTCATTTTATTTTATTCGTAAATAATGACTTCTGTATACCCTATTGATTTAAAATCTGTATCAGATGTGATTAGGGGTAAACTCAGGAAGCGAGCGGTGCCAATCACAATGCAATCGGGAAGTTTCAATCTCGTTTTCTTTCGCAGTGAGATCACTTCTTTTTTTATTTCCTCATTAATATCGATAACAATACAATCTTGAATAAACTTGCCGATCTCAATCTGTTGCTTTAAAGTAATACCCTTAAATCCGAGTAATTCCAATTGGGAAATAAAGGAGAGATAAAGCTTTTTTTGATTTAATATTTCAGATAAAACTCGGTCCCCGTTTAATAGATACAAAACAATATTCGTGTCAAGAACAACACTATTCCCACTCATCCCGAAGTTCTTTTTGGATAGTGAGCGGATTCTTGGAGAGTTTTATTACCCCACAATACTTTTGAGTATCAACACCCTTAGAGGATATGGCCTTTTTGAATAACTTAGAGATATTTTTCTTCCCTGACTTGCGCTTGATTACTACCGTCATAAACTCTGATTTCGGTATTAAAAGTAAAATATTTAATGAGCCTAACCAAACAGGGTCCGCCCGATGATGCTTCTGCCCAGGGTGATTTCATCGGCATACTCCAAATCGCCACCTACAGGGATTCCTCTGGCTATGGAGCTGATTTTAACCGAGTAATCTTTAAGCTTTTTGTTGAGGTAAAATGCGGTGGTATCTCCTTCCAGCGTTGGACTCAGTCCCAGAATGACTTCTTTAAGGTCTGTGGAATTTGACAAACGACTGATCAACGAATCGATTTTCAAATCGGAGGGACCAATTCCATTCATGGGAGAGATGACTCCGCCAAGCACGTGGTAAAGGCCCAAATACTGGGATGTGCTTTCGATTGCCATTACATCCCGACTTTCTTCAACAACGCAGAGGATAGTACGGTCGCGTCTATGGCTTCTGCAAATGGAACATTCGACTTCATCCGAGATATTGTGACACACTTTACAGAATTTGATGTTAGCTCTTAGTTTTCGCAGGGCATCAGTAAGTAAAAGCGTCTTGTCTTCGTTTTCTTTGATGAGGTGCAACACCAACCTCAGGGCTGTTTTTTTTCCAATACCTGGGAGCCTGGCAATTTCATTCACAGCATCTTCGATGAGCTTAGAAGGGTATTCCATCAGAATGATTAAAGAATTTTTGCATCAATACCCGCCTCGCAAATGGATTCACGCATAGGTCGAAGTTCTTCAAATGAACCCTTCTTTACGGTACATTTTCCTTTGAAGTGAATGATCCAGGTGCATTGTTCAGCTTGCTCCGAAGTATGACAACAAACCTTTTTTAAGGTATCAATAACATGTTCAAAGGTGTTGAAATCATCATTGAATACCACCAGGTCCTTTACCTCGGTGATCTCAATTGCTTCCAGCACATCGATGAGTTCTTTTTCCTGAAGTGCGGTTTTCATAATTCTTGTACTACCTTTCTGCTGTGAAATTACTTTCAAAAGTAGAAAAAAATAACAAGTTTTAGCTTTCCTGCCCAATTGCATGACACCAGTATTAGTTGCCTCTCTCCTCACTGTTTATTTTCTTGCACTCATTATCATCTCTTACTTTACCTCCAGGGGAGCTGACACAAATACATTTTTTACAGCCAACCGGCAATCACCTTGGTATTTGGTAGCCTTTGGTATGATCGGGTCTTCGTTATCCGGTATCACCTTTATCTCCGTTCCTGGTAATGTGGGAAAAATAGGAATGGGGTATTTTCAGATCGTACTTGGCTATTTAGTAGGGTATTGGGTGATTATCGGAATTCTAATGCCCCTTTACTATCGGCTAAATCTTGTATCAATTTACACTTATCTTGAACAACGGTTCGATCAATGGTCCTATAAAACCGGAGCTTTCTTTTTCATCGTGTCTCGCACCATCGGTTCTTCTTTACGATTATTTTTAGCAGCTACTGTATTGCACCTGTTTTTATTCAAGGAGTGGAATGTGCCCTTTTTTGTAACCGTTGCCGCCACCATTTTACTCATCTGGGTTTATACTTTTAAAGGAGGTGTTAAAACCATCGTATGGACCGACAGTTTTCAAACACTTTTTCTGGTCACTGCAGTAGCCATTACGGTTTGGCAAATAGCGGGAGCTTTGGATTTTTCATTCTTCCAAACTATTCAGGCTATTCAGGAAAATGGCTACTCAAGAATTTTTTATTGGGATGATGTAAATTCTCCGCTCTTTTTCCCAAAACAATTTTTTGGCGGTGCGTTTATCGCCATTACCATGACAGGAATGGATCAGGAGATCATGCAGAAAAACCTGACTTGTAAAAATTTGGGTGAGGCTCAGAAAAACATGTTCTGGTTTAGTATCACCTTGGTAATTGTAAACTTACTTTTTTTGGTGTTGGGCGCTCTCCTCTATATTTATAGTAAGCAAAAAGGATTAGCAATTCCTGCCTCCACCGATGAACTCTTTCCACAATTGGCGTTTAATGAACTTGGCCTAGTGGTGGGAGTTTTCTTTTTACTGGGAATTATTGCTTCTTCTTATGCTAGTGCCGACTCCGCACTGACAGGTCTTACTACTTCCTTTTGTATTGACTTTCTTAATTTCAAAGACAAACCTGAGGACGTAAAACACAGGCAAAAATTTATGGTACATGTGGGCTTCTCGCTGTTGTTTCTTCTAATCATTTTGATTGTTAAGGAAATTAATCAACGATCGCTGATTGAAACAGTATTGAATGTAGCGGGCTATACCTATGGTCCGCTCCTTGGGCTTTTTTCATTTGGACTTTTTACTAAGCTGCAAGTGCGCGATAAGATGGTTCCTTTTGTTTGTATGGCTTCACCGGCCTTGTCTTATTTCCTAAGCACCAATTCAGTCCGTTGGTTTAATGGATATCAAATTGGTATTGAAATATTAATTATTAATGGGCTGATCACATTTGTTGGGCTATACTTGATTTCATTTAAACAAGCGAAATCAAGAGCATTGTAGTTTATTCTTACGCTGAAGTAGACCCTCTGCGATGTCAAATTAGTTCCTTTGAGGGGTCCCAAAATAGCTTCTCGAAATCCTTAACCTTATCCTTAACAACTCGGATGCCTTCACTCTCAAGCTGGTGTTGCATGGCCGAGGGCGGTTTGAAATGGTGTTTTCCAGTTAAAAGCCCAATTCGATTGACAACTCTGTGAGCCGGTAATTTCTTGTCACCATGAGCTGAATTCATTGCCCATCCTACCATGCGGGCGCTCATTTTGATGCCGAGGTATGCTGCAATGGCCCCATAACTTGTTACGCGGCCTTTCGGGATGAGTTTGGCTACGGCATGGACGTCTTCGAAAAAATTGTAGTTGATCTTCTCTTTTTTAGCCATAAGGGATCTGTGTTTTCGCGATTCAAATCATACGGTTAATTGACCGGGAAAAGATACAAAGTTGACTTGCGGTTATTGAGTTGTGACTTAACCTTAATGCATAATCTGGGTTTAATTTAGCACAAGGTTTGTAGAAAAAGATTTTCAGCTTAGTTTTGCAGTCCTTAAAAAGATAAACCGAGCACAGAGGAGTGGTAGAGCGGTTTATTGCACCGGTCTTGAAAACCGGAGAACCTTCACGGGTTCCGGGGGTTCGAATCCCTCCTCCTCTGCAACTAAAGCATCCTGGCTAAAAACTAGGATGCTTTTTTTATGGGGTTTGAAATAGTAGTAAGCGCTAGCCTTCCACCAACTTTTTGATTTGAACCAGGATTGGATTCCATCCCTCACCATTATTGTAAACGTCCTGATATCTTTTATCACCATCAGCTGCCGTTTCAAAACCATCCTGAGTGACACTTAAGGTAGTGATCCCATTATCCTCGGTGAGGGTGTAGATCACGTTCAAATAATTTTCTGGAATGTCTTCCATGCCGGCATTCGGGTCGATAACGGTATATTTCAAAAGCTTCGCAGGCTGAATGGCTAAGATGATTCCCTTCACAGGGATCATCTCTTTCCTTTCATACATCATCTTCCACAGTAAGGGACTTCCTACCCTCCAGTCAGAGACGGTCTCGCAGCCAAACATATATTTTTTAGTCTGCTCCGGGTTTACCAGCGCATCCCAGACTTTGGAAGCTGCAGCCTTAATGAGAATAGTGTTTTTTATAATAAGTTGATTCTCCATAATGTTTTATTTGACAACAAGATAGTATTGCTTAGTGACAACCCTATGTCAGCAGGGGGTATAATTAAAGATTCTCTTTGCTATGCTGATGATAAACAAGAGTTGATCTGTAATTTAGCGCGATGTCACTCAGGCCAATAGACCAGTATTATCAGGGAAAGGAGGAGCCAATTAAGAGTTGTTTAGAATTCTTGCGCAGTCATATTCTGCAGCAAAACGTTAACATTACTGAAGCGTGGAAATATGGTATGCCTTTCTTCTGTTACAAACGCAAAATGTTTTGCTATCTGTGGGTACATAAAAAATATAAACAACCCTACCTTGGTATTGTGGAAGGTAAGAAGATTCATCATCCTGATTTGCTGCAAGAGAAGCGGGCACGAATGAAGATTCTATTGGTAGACCCATCTAAGGATCTGCCGATGAAAAAAATAAATGTAATCCTTAGAGAAGTAATTTCACTTTATCAAATAAGTGGTTAAGAGATCAGCGAAATGATTTCTCAATTTTTCCTGTCCTGCGGTGGGTTTCAATCGACTCAACTTTTCTGCCGTGATGAAGGCTTGCATTAATTTCATATCCAAAGAGTAACACTACCGTCAACAGTTGTATCCACACCATCAGAGCGATCAAGGCGCCTATTGAGCCATATACTTTGTTATAACTTCCAAAGTTGGTCACATAAAAAGAAAACCCATACGATACTCCAAGCCCTGCTAACGTGGCGATTACTGACCCGATTGAAAAAAAACGCCAATTGTAATGCACGGCCGGACCAAAGAAGTAGATGCAGGAAATAGCAATAAAAAAGACAGCAAAAATCACGATAAAGCGTAGGGCTAAGAGAAAGTGAATAGAGTATTTGTCAAGGCGCAGGTGACTGAGATCAGAAAGATTGGAAGTTGCATAGTTGATCGCAATCTGACCAATAATGAGCAGGATAACGGCAGAAAGTAGCGCAACAACAAGCATGAGTGTAAGGCCAAATGCAGTAAGTCGCATCTTAATAAAGCTTCTTCTATCCACCGTTTTGTAGCACGCATTAAATGCTTTCATCAAAGCCGTAACGCCATTCGTTGACAAAAATAAAGCAAGGAAGAACCCCAACGTAAGAAGGCCACCACGCTGATTGCTAACAATATCAATTACAGTTTCAGAAGCAACCTGATACATGCTCGGAGGCATTATTTCACTAAGAAATTTCATGATGCTTCCCGTTGTGATCTCTGGAAAATAATTCGAGATGTAGGGGATCAGCGTAAAAAGAAAAATAATGGCAGGAAAAATAGCGAGTATAAAATTATAGGCCACTCCGTTGGCTCGGTCCATGATTTCATCCTCCTCTATATTGCGAATGAAGATCTTAAGGAACTTGTACAGTGATAAATTTCCATGGCTTCGAAAGCGAATAGTTTTCAACCACGATCTGCTAGTGCGGGCAGAAGGGAATTTGAGAATATATTTTCTTGTCTTGTATCTCACGGTGCGGCTTTATTCTTGAAAATACGGAGCCAATACTTTTTGGAAAACCTCAGGCGGCCGGCACGGCCTGCCAGTTTTCTTATCGGCAAAAACCAATTGTGTTTCGCCTTCATGGATCAAACTGCCTTTCTCGTTAAAAATTTCATAATTAAACGTAATGCGTACACTCGGCTTCTGCTTGATGGTTGTTATGATCTTTAAATTCTCATCATACAAAGCAGGGGCGTGATACCTTGAGTGGTTCTCCAACACCGGCATGATGATACCCATATCTTCCAGTTCACGGTAGGTCAATCCCAACTGGCGCAGACTTTCTACCCGTGCCACTTCGTAATATTTGGCGTAGTTGCCATAGTAGACGTACGCCATCTGGTCAGTTTCTCCATAGCGGACGCGAATATGAGTTTCGGAGACGTACATTATTTTTTCTGCTTTGCTTTCCTCATCTCTTCCGTCAATGCCGTTTGATATTTTCTTGCGTTCTTATTGTGTTCGTTCAACGTGTTTGCAAAATTATGATAACCTGAAAAATCTTCTCGGGCACACATATAGATATACTTATGCTGCTGATAATTCAACACCGCATCGATCGTAGAGATTTGGGGCATATTGATTGGGCCGGGCGGCAGTCCGGCATACTTATAGGTGTTGTAAGGAGAATCTATTTCTTTGTGTTGATTAAGTACTCGCTTTAGTCCAAAATCTCCAGAAGCAAAGACCAGCGTTGGATCAGCTTGTAAAGGGATATCTTTCTTCAGGCGGTTAATATAAAGGCCTGCTATGATGGGAGCTTCTTCTTTTTTTACTGTCTCGGCCTGAACGATGGATGCGAGTATCGAAACTTCAATAGGGGTAAGACCCAATTTTTTTGCTTTTGCTTGTCGGTCTTCAGTCCAGAATTTTTTATATTCTGTATTCATTCGCTCTACCAAATCTTCTGGCAAGACATTGAAGTAGACTTCATACGTATTGGGGATAAATAAGGAGATTACATTCTCCTTTGTAAACCCATCCTTATTGTTTTCAATATAGTCATCAACAGCATCATCAAACTCTCCGGGGCGGACTCCTGTGTTTTTGGTAATCTTTTCTCCCAATTCTGAAATCAGACGCACGTTGGTAAAAGTGATTTTAACCGTTTCCTGCTGCCCCGACTTCAACACCCGAATGGCCTGAATATTGGTCATGTTTCTTCTCAGCAAAAAACGACCAGGCTGGACTTCTTCATCATAATCCATCAACTTGGCCACCAAACTGAAGGAGACCATATCATTGACAAAACTACCTTTGCCCAGGTCTTCTTGTACCTGACGGAAGGTGTATCCTTTGCGAACTATAAACATGCGATCATCTCGCTCGGTCAAAATGTTGGCCGTGTAAACAATTTGGTATATATAAAATGTAAACGTGATCAGCAGCGTAGAGCCGATCAGATAAAATGCCATTTTTTTCTTGGGAACCTCTGACATACAAAAAAGATAAGGTTCAAAAATACAAAATAGTATATAGTTGTCTCATTTTACATTACACGATCAAGACGTACCTTGCGCATTACGTATGGCAGCAGAACTGCTTAAGATTCATCCACAAAATCCGGAACCCCGGAAAATCAATCACACGGTGGAGGTGCTGAGAAAAGGGGGAATTATTGTTTATCCCACCGATACAGTTTACGGTATTGGTTGTGACCTTATCAATCGCAGAACTGTTGAGCGTTTGTGTCAGATTATTGGAACTAAACCTCAAAAACTAAATTTATCATTTATTTGCAATGATTTGAGCCATATATCAGAGTATGTCAAGCGTATTGATACTCCGTTTTTTAAAATTTTAAAAAAAACACTACCTGGACCCTTTACCTATATATTTGAATCGAGTAGCAATGTTCCTAAGATACTGGACGTCAATAAAAAGACGGTAGGCATTCGCATCCCCGATCATCCTATTCCAAGAGAGATAGTTGCCCTGTTGGGTAACCCGTTGATTACATCGTCTATAAAAGACGATGATGTGATTAAAGAGTATACAACTGACCCTGAAGAAATTTACGAGGACTTTAAGCACAAAGTAGATCTTGTTATTGATGGCGGGCCGGGAGGAAACATTCCTTCAACCGTAGTTGATTTTACGGAAGGCATCCCACACGTGACAAGACAAGGCTTAGGATATTTTGAGCAATATTTGTAGTTGATTTGAGTTTGCCTTTGATAAATAATTTAAAATGCAAGATTCAAAATTGGTTTGGACGTCAATCTTGAATTTTGAACGTTGAATTTTTGATATTGAATTGCATTTGAAAACAACCTGCCTGATTGAGCCTCATTATCTGCCTTCGCTGGAATATTTTTGTGCACTGCTTTATTTCGATAAACTTATTCTTGAAAAGAATGAACATTATATAAAGCAGAGTTTTCGAAATCGCTGCTATATAAATACCGCAAATGGGGTGGAAATGCTAGTGGTTCCGCTTTCGGAAAAGCATGGCAAAGTACCACTCAGAGACATCCGCATTGACTACACCAAGAAGTGGCAGAATAATCACTGGCGGGGAATTCAATCTGCCTATACAAAGGCACCTTTCTTCGAGCACTATTCCGATGCATTAAGAGATATTATTTTTTCTGACCACCATTTTTTGCACGATCTCAATCTTGCTTTGCTGTCATTCTGTCTGCGAAATATGAATCTTGAAAAGGAAGTATCGGAAACTGTGTCCTATGAAAAATCCTTGATAGAAGATATTTATGACCTCCGATCTTCAATCACGCCAAAAGAAGCCTATTCTGAACGGCCCTACTACCAACCCGTGCCATACCATCAGGTCTTTGGCAGTGCATTTGCTGAGAACCTTAGCTTTGTCGATCTCTTGTTTTCAGAGGGTCCCGGATCATTGGCCATCCTGAAAGCATCGCAAAAAGAAATTTTGAACAAATAAAATTTAAACCGTGTTTTTGTACGTATATAAACTTAGCATTACAGCATCAAATCTCTAGGGCTTAGACCCAATGAAAGCTGTCTTTCAAGGTTTGAAATATCAGGGTTAAAACTTTACATTTACAATACTCAAATGGCAAATATGGAAGCAAAATTTTCTAACCGGGTAAAAGAGGTTATTTCACTTAGCCGGGAGGAAGCTTTACGACTTGGACATGATTACATCGGCACAGAACACCTGCTGTTGGGAATGATTCGCGAAGGCGAGGGCGTGGCCGTGGGAGTGATGAAAAAACTAGGCGTTCCTATGGATCAGCTTCGGGGAGAAATAGAAAAAATTTCTAAAGGCACTGCAACTCATGAGATTAAAAATCTTGCTAACATTCCCTTAACGCGAGCTTCTGAGAAAGTACTCAAGATCACTTACCTGGAGGCTAAAATATTTAAGGCGC
>JANNRV010000125.1:0-3765 GCA_031401775.1 Bacteroidia bacterium
AATGATTCGAAACAGATTTCGCGCATGATTGATGCGTTCTCTAATCAGGTAGGCCGTATTAATTTAAATGCACAAAGCCAGCGCGGCCCTGATTCTTTTCCGTTCAACGGCAGGAAGGACTCAGCAGAGGGAACACTCTCAGTAGCAGATGCGCTTCGTGTGTTTTCGATACGCACGTTAGTAGCAGCAAAGACAACCGACATAAACAAAAAAATTATTAGTACCATTATCACCAATCGCGAGTCGGTGTTTTTGAGTACAGATTATATTATGTAAGTCAAATGGTTTCGGGTTTCGAGTCTTTGAATTTTTGAGGCTGAAAACTTGAGGCTTGAAACTTTTAACATGGATCAACACATTACCATCATCATCTCGGGAAAAGTGCAGGGTGTGTTCTTTCGCGCAGCAACAAAAGAGAAAGCCGATGAACTAGGTGTGAAGGGATTTGTGCGCAATGAACTCACTGGAAATGTGTACATCGAAGCAGAAGCTCCTCAAGAAGTGTTAAATGAATTTGTAAAATGGTGCAAGAGTGGCCCACCACGTGCCCAGGTGCAACATGTTGAGGTAATGCCAGGTGAGGTAAAAGATTTTATAAGTTTTAGTATTGTGAAATAGCGAAACAAATTAACTCCACAACTTTTCCGGATAGTCGCCTTTCTTTACCAATGCACTGATCTTGGCAGAGACTTCATCCTTGTCTTCTTTGTAGGTTACGCCAAACCAAATATTTCCGCCTGGGATAACTTTTACCTTTCCTTCGTTGCGTTTGATCATTTCGTTTACGATAATGGGAATGTAAAATTCTGATTTCAGATTTTGATGGTTGGTTTTCAAAAACTCGTCAAAAAACTTTTGAGCTAGCTCAAATACATTGGGATGAAAGCCCCAGAAGTTCATAGAGGTTGGTGTTTCTGGTGAGAGCAAGAGGTCTCCTTCCTTTTCTTTTGCGATAATCTTGCCATTCTCTTTTACGATAGTGGTGCGTTCTACTACCGTTTTTAAAAAGCCATTTTCATCGCGTTCGCCACATCCGCGCGATACACTTCCATGTTCGGATAAAACATTCTTTAAAGTAAAGCCCACCATACAATGCGCGCCATTGGTTTCAGCAGCAAAGAAATTAGCAAGCGATTGAAAGGCGCCTTGCCCATAGAAATCGTCAGCATTGATTACGGCAAAAGGTTCGTTAATCACATTTTTGGCGCACAACGTTGCATGACCTGTTCCCCATGGTTTTGTGCGCTCTGGATTATAATATTCTTTTGGGATAAGTTTATCCAATGACTGCACAACAAATTCGACTTCCACCTTTCCCTTAAGTTTGGGCAAAAACTTTTCTTTCACAATTTCCAGAATCTCTTCGCGTACAATAAAAACAACTTTTGTAAACCCAGAGCGAACAGCATCAAATAACGAATAGTCCATTATGGTTTCGCCATTCGGGCCAAAGCCGTCAATCTGTTTAATGCCACCATAGCGGCTGCCTATGCCGGCAGCTAATACCAAAAGCGTGAGTTTTTTCTGTTTGGTCATTGAACTTCAGTTTATTTCGCCTATAATCGAATAATGAATCCCAAAATTAACCTTTATGTTGGGTTAGTGTGTAAATAGCACGCTAACTTCTTCTAAATTTATAGAACCCATTAAGCTCCAATTAAATTTTTGTAGACCATGAGTAATCAAAAGAACTATGTACTTCCCATGATCATCATCGGGGCGCTATTTTTTGTTTTCGGATTTCTAACCTGGGTGAATGGCACACTCATTCCTTATCTTAAAATTGCTTGTCAGTTAGAAACAGACTTTCAGTCATATCTGGTGGCGACTGCTTTTTTTATTGCCTACACGGTAATGGCGGTTCCTTCTTCTTTTGTCTTGCGCAAAACCGGATACAAGAAAGGAATGGCTCTTGGACTTCTGATCATGGCAGTTGGTGCTATCTTGTTTGTTCCCGCAGCAAATGCGCGTGATTATAATATGTTTCTTATCGGATTATTTATTATCGGCACAGGTATGGCCTTGTTACAGACGGCCTCCAACCCATATGTATCTATTATTGGCCCCATCGAAAGTGCCGCCATGAGAATCAGTATCATGGGCATTAGCAACAAAGTAGCAGGGATACTGGCAGGATTAATTTTTGGGTACATCGCATTAAATGATGCAGGCGTATTGGAGAAGAGCCTTTTGACAATGGATGCGGCAACAAAAGAGAGCACCTTAAATGAATTGGCTAGCCGGGTGATTGTTCCCTACATGATTATTGCAGGCGCGTTAGTAGCGCTTGCCATTGCCATTCTTTTTTCTGGCCTTCCTGACATTCATGAAGAGCAGGAAGATGAAAGCATAAAATCAACGGTGGCACGCAAGACAAGTGTATTTCAATATCCTCATCTTATACTTGGCATGGTAGCCATCTTTTTATATGTGGGAGTTGAAGTCATTGCTGGCGATACCATCATTAGTTATGGTAAGTCGCTTGGTATCGAACTTTCAACGGCACGGTTTTTCACACAACTTACTCTGGGCTTTATGTTAGTGGGTTACATTGTCGGTATCATCGCTATTCCAAAATACATGTCACAAGCCACTGCACTTCGCATCTGCTCTATTTTGGGTGTTGTGTTTACACTTGCAGCTGTGTTTACAACGGGATATACTTCCGTTGCCTTCGTTGCTATGCTTGGCCTGGCCAATTCGTTAATGTGGCCGGCTATTTTTCCGTTAGCTATTGATGGACTTGGAAAATTCACCAAAATTGGATCAGCCCTATTAATCATGTCCATAGCGGGCGGTGCTATTATGCCATTGTTGTACGGAAAGCTGTCCGAAGCATGGAGTTCTCAAAATGCTTACCTACTGATGGTGCCCTGCTTTCTTTTTACACTTTATTATGCTATGAGAGGACATCGGGTAGGAAAGAGCGCATAAATAGTATTAAGTTTTTGCAATGAAGCGAATTGAAAGCATACTTGTTTTAATAGGCATCCTTACGGCCTCACTTCATTCGTATGGCCAGTATTATCAAGCGCAAGATCTTACCGCAGAAAATCTCTTCACTGGAAATATTGAAGGACCCAACGTAGACAAGAAAGGAAATCTCTATGTTGTTAACTTCCAGAAGGACGGTACCATTGGAATAGTTAATAAAAAAGGTAAAGTAAAGTTGTTTGTTACACTGCCGGAAGGAAGCACCGCTAATGCTATCATGTTTGATGCAAATGAGAATTTGTTGTTAGCTGATTTTACGGGTCACAATATTTTAAAAGTAGATAAGAAAACAAAAATGGTCTCTGTGTATTGTCATAGCGATAAGTTTAATCAACCAAATGATTTGTGTATCAATAAGAAATGACAACTCTTTGCATCCGATCCAAATTGGAAAGAGAGCACTGGTAAACTCTGGCGGATAGATACGAATGGTGTAGAGGTTTTGTTGGCGGAAAATATGGGAACGACAAATGGTATTGAATTAAGTCCAGATGAGAAAATATTATATGTGAATGAAAGCGTGCAGCGAAAAATCTGGGCATTTGATGTGGATGAAAATGGCGACATCAGCAACAAACGTCTCTTGACTGAATTTGCCGACTTTGGTTTTGACGGTATGAAGTGCGATCTGGAAGGAAACCTCTATGTGACTCGCTATGGAAAGGGAGCCGTTGCTATTATTGAACCTGATGGCGAAGTATTTCGTGAAGTAGAATTAAAGGGAAAAAACGTGAGTAATATTACCTTTGGGGGGAAAGACGGACAAACTTG
>JANNRV010000126.1:0-27370 GCA_031401775.1 Bacteroidia bacterium
AAAATGAAATGGAAGGATGGGTGGAAAAACTCATTGTAAAATCACGAACGCAAGATGTTTTATTTTTTGAATCAAAAGGATTTACAAATGAAGCGCATATAAAGAACTATTTTTTAGATGCAGACATGTTCTTTATGACAAAGTATTTTTCTTTTGATAGGCAGAAGAGTTTAGCATGGGATGAAGAGGAATTGATTGTCAAAACCATTCTTAAGGAAGAGGTAAATGCTTATGAAACGGACATCTCAAATGTTCGTGTCGCTTCGAAAGACGACTGCAAAGATCTCGCTGATCTCTACCAGAAAGTATTTCCCATTTATCCGACATCACTAAGTGACCCCAATCACCTAAGTAAAACAATGGAGGCAGGAACAATCTATGTGTTTATACGTGATGAAGGAATGATAATTAGTGCAGCTTCAGCTGAAGTTAATGCAGTGTATAAAAATGCAGAGCTGACCGATTGTGCCAGTCGTCAGGAGGCCCAGGGGAAGGGGCATATGAAGAAATTACTTTCTAAATTAGATAAACTTCTTGTTCATAATGGAATCCACTGTTTGTATACCATCGCCCGCGCTGAGTCGGTAGGGATGAACAAGGTGTTTCATCAATTGGGTTATCAATATGGAGGAAGGTTAAAAAAAAATTTGATAATTTATTCCGGTTTGGAAGATATGAATGTGTGGTATAAAAATGTCTAAACTATGATTCCTGTGATTGATATGATTAAAAACCTCACCCCAACTTATAGTCTGCTTGAGTCTGAGCACAGTAGCTCCCCTCCTCGACTGGAGAGGGGAAATTGCATTTATCAGGCAGGCAATCGAGGATGGGGTGAGGTTTTACGCATAGGTATTATAGTAACCTTATTAATAATTTTGTTTGCCAACCTCCACGCACAGCGCGTCCCGGTCTTAAACCAAATTGACCTTCCTCACAGTTATTACTATCGTGAACTGTATCTCCCTCAATTGACGAGTGGGCCGTCTTCGGTTACGTGGTCTCCTGATGGCAAGTCGCTCGTATTTTCGATGAGTGGAAGTTTATGGAGACAAGAGCCCGGAAGTGAGACAGCCGATCAACTCACAGACGGAAATGGTTATGACTATCAACCCGATTGGTCTCCGGATGGTAAGCAAATTATTTTTGTGCGTTATGATGGAACTGCCGTTGAAGTGATGGTATATGACATCACAAGTAAGGAAACATTTCAATTAACAAATAACAAGGGAGTTAATCTTGAGCCGCGATGGTCTCCGGATGGAAAACAAATTGTTTTTGTGTCAACTGCTAACTCAGGTCATTTTTTACTTTATAAGGCTGTAGTGGTTTCAAACAAAATCACTGAACAAGCCTGCCTGACTCCTGACCGAAAAAGTTCGGTGAAGAGATATTATTATAGTGCTATTGATCATGCCATCAATCCGACCTGGTCTCGCGATGGAAAGCGAATTGTCTTTATTTCCAACAAGGAAATCGCCCACGGGACAGGAGATATTGTGTCTATCGATAGTGATGGAAGCAAACCCAAGATTATTCACCACGAGGAAACCAATTGGCGTACTCGTCCTGATATATCATCCGATGGAACCCGGATGGTGTATAGCAGCTACTTAGGAAGAAACTGGCACCAGCTTTGGCTTCTGCCGAGTGAAGGTGGGTATCCAATGCCCATTACCTATGGTGACTATGACAATACTTCACCGCGCTGGTCTCCTGATGGAAAACAGATCGCTTTTATCTCCAATCGATTGGGAAACACTTCCCTTTGGCTTGTGAATGCCTTCGATGGAAAGCAACAGCAAGTACTAAGTCGGAATATGAACTATGTAAACCCACATACCACATTGGCCCTGACAGTGCAGGATGAAAATGGAAATGTGGTGGCTGCCCGCATCAGCGTTGTTGATAGCGAAGGAAAATTTTATGGACCTACGAACAATTGGATTCATGCCGATGATTCACGCTATCCTAAGTCACAACAATTTGAATCGCACTACTTTCATCAGGAAGGGTTGTGTGCCATTTCTGTTCCGAAGGATAAGTTAATCCTTCAGGTTAATCATGGTCCTGAGTATGAGATTGAAAAACTAGAAGTGGATGCAACTCAAAATCTCGCACCGCTGGTGATTAAGCTGAGAAGGCTTTCATTGCCAAGTGATTTTGGCAAGTGGTGGAGTGGAGACGTGCATGTGCACATGAACTATGGTGGCAGCTATCGCAATACACCTGAGAGACTGATACAACAAGCCAAGGCTGAGAACTTAAATTTTACTTACAATTTGATTGTGAACAAGGAACAACGCATCCCGGACATTGATTATTTTTCTACCGTACCTGATCGAGCCTCTACGAATGAGTTCATGCTTTTGCACGGTCAAGAATTTCACACCAGTGTATGGGGACATCTGGGACTTTTGAATCTGAAGAGCAACATGATTATCCCAGATTATGCAGGCTATCCGCAGACAGCAGCAGCCAGCCTTTTTCCCAACAATAAATTTGTAGCCGATCGAGCTCATGAGCAGGAGGGATTGGTAGGATATGTTCATCCTTTTGAGCGTTCCGAGTTTACTCCAACACAATCCGCTAGTTTGATCAATGAGTTACCAGTGGATGCTGCATTAGGTAAGGTAGATTATTATGAATTGATTGGATTTGCAGATCATAAAACTTCGGAATTGATTTGGCATAAACTATTGAATTGCGGATTGCGTATTCCCGCAGCAGCAGGAACAGATGCAATGGCCAACTACGCCAGCTTACGAGGGCCGGTGGGTTTGAACAGAATCTATGTGAAAGCGAAAGGACCTCTCAATCCTGAGATATTTCAAAATAGTGTAAAACAAGGGAAGAGCTTTGTCACCAATGGACCAATAGTTGGCTTAACGGTAGGAGATACAAAACCGGGTGAAAGGATTACCATTAACCCCAAAGGCCAAAAGCTTTCTTACACGGGTTTCTTACGAAGTGCCGTGCCTGTTGATCATGTAGAAATTGTATGGAACGGTGAAGTGGTTGCCAGTCATACCACAACGGCAACCAAAGAAGTTGATGTGAAAGGAACAATAGATGTCCAGGGTCCGGGATGGATTCTGCTGAGAGCGTGGAGCGTAGCAGCTCACCCGGATATTCCTGATCTTTATCCCTACTCAAGTACCAATCCTGTTTATGTGGAAGTTCCGGGTATGGAACTGAAGTCAAAGCGTGATGCGGAATTTTTCATCCCTTGGCTAAATCGTATAGAAGCTGCCGCAAAGGCGAATACAAGCTATCGCAATGAAGAAGAAAAGACTAGCATTCTCGCAGACATTGCTAAAGCAAGAGATTTTTACAATAACTGCATCTTGAAAGCAACGATTAAGTAACTGGCCCTTTCAAAATAACTATCCGTCATTCGCGATCCCGATTGCTATCGGGAGAAGCGATCCCCCGATAGTGAGGAGCAACTGCATACAATCACTTTATCCTCCCATACTTTTTCAACACCGCTACCAGCCGATCATGCGGAATGGCATAAGCCGTATTGCCATTGATACCTTCCATCGTTTCCGCAGCAATCATCGCATTGACAATCGCTTCTTCCGTGGCGGCCGTAACTGCTATAAAAATGGGATCAATTTTTTCATTGGGTAACATTTCCAAATGCGCTATTTCATTTTCTCTCCCTGCTTCCGGATTGGCCGTAGAGAATGTAATAAAAATATCTCCGGAAGAATTTCCCCCACGACCGCCCATCACACCAATACCGAGAGACACCCGCTTTACAATTCGCTTGAGTTGATGGGGGAGTAGTGGAGCATCGGTTGCCACCACCACAATGATGGACCCCTGATCAACATCGGGTTTGTTTTCTTTAGGCAATAAATCAGTAATCTCTTTACCTACCGGAACACCGGCAATGCTGAGCAAAGGTCGCCTGCCATAGTTGGCTTGTACCAGTACGCCAATGGTGTAGCCACCTTCTTTGTCTGTCAGTTTTCGGGAGGAAGTTCCTGTGCCACCTTTGAAGCTATGCGCCATCATGCCAGTGCCGCCTCCAACGTTTCCTTCTTTGATGGGCCCACCCGTTGCGGTTTCAATGGCTTCAAACACATGCTCCTTCTTAACATGAAAGCCATTGATATCATTCAAAAATCCATCCCAGGTTTCAGCGACTACCGGCAGACTGATATCTCCCGAGTAGCTGCTTCCCTTTACTTTCTTCATATGCCATTCGATCACGGCATCACGCACAATGCCCACACTGTGTGTATTGGTGATGAAGATGGGCGAACCAAGACAGCCCGATTCATCCACCCAAGTGGTGCCCGTCATCTCACCATTTCCGTTGAGCGTAAACCAACCGGCAAACACACGCTCCAATGATCCTTTGCCTTTGGGAAAAATGGCGGTGACGCCTGTGCGCACAGGGCCTTTTCCAGTGATCAACTTTCCGCTTCCTTCAATTAATGTTTTATAGCCGACTTCCACACCAGCCACATCGGTAATCGCATTGTACTTTCCGGGAGTTCCTTCAAAAGGAATTCCCAGGTCACGTGCTCGCGGTTTTATGGTTTGAGCAGATAGCGTCATGCTTAATGAGGTAGCCAGGAGAAATGAGATAATTATTTTCATTTTTGAATTGGGTTTCCATTTGTTTGATCAGAACATTGACATCGAAACCTCACCCCATCGAAGGTTTACAAGCCGCACGATTTCTGTTCCCCTCTCCGTTGGAGAGGGGAGAAGTGGCACTGTCCGCAGCACAAGTTTGGCAGGGTGAGGTGCTAAAATTGAGAAGGTTTGTTTATATTTCCTATCCGGTAAATCCATCAATCCTATGTCAAAAAAAGCGATCTACATTTCCTTTCCCATCCTTCTTTTGCTGGGAATTTATTTCCTCGGTCCCACGCCTGCCACCCCCAAGTTTGAGAAAACGATGCCCGTGGTGCCCCAGGATGCCAACGAGTTGGAAAGCTATGTTACGAGGAATGAAAGTATTCACAAGCTAAAACCCGATAACGAAGCCCGCATCCTTTGGGCGAACAGCGCGAAGAAGCGTACAGAATACAGTGTCGTTTACCTGCATGGATTTTATGCTAGTCAGGAAGAGGGCGATCCTGTCCATGAGAATTTTGCAAAGAAATTTGGTTGTAACCTATACTTAGCTCGGCTGGCTGATCATGGAATAGATACGGTAGATCAGTTGATTAATTTTACTGCTGACAAATCCTGGGCCAGCGCAAAGGTTGCGTTGGAAATTGGTAGGTCATTAGGTGAAAAGGTAATTCTGATGAGTACTTCTAGTGGTGGGACCTTGGCATTAATGTTAGCCTCGGAGTACCCAAAGGATGTTTTTGCATTAATAAACATGTCTCCCAACATTAGGATCAACCATCCCCTTGCATTTATGTCCAATGATCCCTGGGGCCTGCAGATTTCACGCCAGGTAGCTGGAGGTGGGGGTAATTATTATGTTGCACCTTCGGATTCAATACACAATAAATATTGGTATGAAAGATTCAGACTAGAGGCTATAACTCAGTTACAAGAGTTGCTGGAAGACAAAATGAACAAAGCAACCTTTGAAAAAGTAAAATGCCCCTCACTCTCTTTATATTATTATAAAAATGAAAAAGAGCAGGATCCTACCGTGAAGGTGAGCAGCATACTGGAGATGAATGAACAACTCGGCACCCCAGCAGAATTGAAAGTAGCCGTACCTATACCTAATGCAGGAGTCCACGTGATTGGATCGTATCTTAGTTCCAAAGACTTGGAAAGTGTGCAGAAGGAAATAGAGAAGTTTGCTGAAGAGAAGTTGGGGATGAAGAAGATTGATATATAGGAGGTATAGGTAATTGCATATACCCAGATGTGGGCGTTCATGCTGGTGGACAGTTCTAAGAAATTTGGAGTATATCTTAAAAGTATATACCTTTGGACAAAGGTAATACTATGAAAAATCTATCATTAAAACTTGAGGACGACATTTTTCAGGAGACTGAGAGAATTGTAACTAAGGTTAAAAAGAACCGGAATAGATACATAAATGAGGCGATTGAATTCTACAATCGACTTCATAAACGGAGACTTCTGTCAAAACAGTTGAGTAAGGAATCAAAAATCGTTGCTAAGGACTCATTAGAGGTCTTGGCTGAATTTGAAAGACTGAATGATGAAGATTAAGCAATTTGAAATCTGGGTTGCTGATCTAAATCCGAGAATTGGGACGGAAACCGGAAAAGTTAGACCTGTTATTGTTGTTCAGACAAACTTATTGAATAAAGAGCATCCTTCGACTATTATTTGCCCGATCACGACAAACGTAAAACAGGACTCCGAAATATTGAGAGTTCATCTAAAAAAATCAAGATTCGGACTCAAGGAGGACTGTGATATAATGATTGACCAAGTGAGAGCCATTGACAACAAACGACTTGTTAAAAAAGTTAGTGAAGTGGACAGTGATACGGCTGACAAGATTAGAGAGAACTTAAGAACAGTTTTGGACTTGGATTAACCGGCACGAAACACTAACAAAATATTTATGCCGGCTTGGGGTTCAGTGTAAATTTGAAATTTAGTTTTCTTAATTCGTTCACCAACGTAGGAAAGTGACGCGCTTCGAAAACTCAGTTAGTGCGCGTTTGCAACGCGTACCATAGATCGACAAACATAACTCAATTTTCGAAAAAAAATAGTAGGGTAAATGGGTGTTGGAAGTATCCGTACGTTAATTTGACGTAATATTTCTAACCTTATCTCTTGAAATTGGGCAGTGCTAATTTATACTTAACCGCCACAAAGCGGATAATCAGAATAAGTCCACTGGAGATCAATAGATTAACATTGCGATCAACATCAAAGTGATAAAGTAGCAGGTAAAAAATAGCGCCAACCAGGCAGGCCGTGGCATAAATTTCTTTTCTGAAGAGTACCGGAGTTTCGTTGGTCAGCACATCACGAATCACACCGCCCATAATAGCGCTGAACATTCCCATAATGGCTGCAATCTCCGGACGAACACCCACACTGAGGGCTTTCTCTACACCAAGAATAGTAAAGAAAGAAATACCAAGTGTATCAAAAACTAAAAGCGTACGGGTTAAACGGGCGAGTGATTTGAAGAACAAATAAGCAATGATCACTCCGGCCAGGATGGTATAAATGAAATTAATATCTTCAATCCATACCAGGGGATAGCTGCCCAGCATGATATCGCGCAATGTGCCACCCCCGATGGCCGTTACAAAGCCGGTAAAGGAAGCGCCAAATAAATCGTTGTGTTGATCGCGGATTGCTAGTGCACCGGAGATGGCGAAGAAGAAGGTGCCTAATAATTCGAAGGTATATTGTAATGTCAAGTGGTTCTTTTGACGACAAGGTAACCGAGATTTTAATCTCAAAAAAAATCTTCTGCAATTTTAAAAGAGAAGAAATTGTTATCCTGTCAGCCTCCCCGATACATCGGGGTCGAAGGCGATTTAGTTTATGGTTATCAGTTTTCGAGGGCCTCAAACTGACAAATTTATTAGTTATGCGTAACATTTTACTCTGTCCTCAAACACTTCACCGGATTAATGGTGGCTGCTTTGATAGCTTGTGAGGCCACGGTCAACCAGGCGATGATCAGGGCGATAAGGCCAGCCGCAATAAAGTACCCCACTTCTAACTCCACATGGAATGCAAATCGTTCAAGCCACTGATCAAGCAGCCAATAGCTGGTAGGCAATCCCAGCGCAATAGACAGCAAAACCATTTTGGTGAAATCGCCCGACAACAGAATAACGATATTGTACGAGGAGGAACCCAATGCTTTTCGGATTCCTATTTCTTTAAGTCTTCGTTCTGCCGTAAACGCGGCCAACCCAAAGAGACCGAGGCAAGAGATAAGAATAGCAAAGGCAGCAAAGTATCCCGACAAGGAGGCTACGCGTTGTTCGGCTGCATATTGCTTGGCGTATTCCACGTCCTGAAAGGTATAATCAAACGTAAAACCCGGATTGTAATTATTGTAAAAACTGGTTAATGCGTTTAACGTTTCTTTTTCTTTACCTGCTTCCAGCCGGATCATGATGAGGTAGGTATTGATAGGCTTTAGTTTAAAGAACAGCGGGTTGACCACCTCATGCAAGGATTGAAAATGGAAATCCTTCACAACACCGATGATCTCCATAGTATGTTTGTCCCAAAGTTTGATGACTTTACCAATCGGATCTTTCATGTTCATCACCCGGATAGCAGCTTCATTGAAAATGATTTTGGCTGTATCCGTACTATGCTCTCTGGAAAAAGAACGACCTTCCAATAACTCTACCCCAAGCGTTTCGATCATGTCGTAATTCACCGTTATATTTTCAAAGAGAATTTCATCCTCGGGATTCTTGCCTACCCATTCGAGTCCACTTGTATTGTTGTTACGCCCAATCATGGTGTGGCTAAGACTGGAGGCGTTGGTCACTCCCGGAATTCTTTTCGCTTCGTTGAGAAATGTCTCCAGCGTCTTCTCTACTTTTCCTTCTATGGGCAAACGGATAAGGTGATCTTTTTTGTACCCGAGATTTTTCGTTTGCACAAAATCGATTTGCTTATAAATGACCAACACGGAAACAATTAAGATTACCGAAAGGAAGAACTGAAAAACAACTAACCCTTTACGTGCCCAGAGTTCTCCCCACGAACCTTTCACTACCCCTTTTAAGACGGCCGCAGGTTTAAACCCCGAAAGAAAAATGGCGGGATAGCTTCCGGCCAGTAGTCCGGTGAAAAACGTAATGGCGATAAACCATGCTAATAGTTGTTGATCGATGAGCGTAAAAACAATTTGCTTATCTGTAAGAAGGTTAAAAGAAGGAAGTAGCAGCCAGACAATACTGATCGCCAGCAACAACGATAGAAAAGAAGTGATGATCGATTCGCTGAGGTATTGAATGATCAACGAATGGCGTTGCGCGCCAATTGATTTTTTGATTCCTACTTCTTTGGCTTTGCGGGTAGCCCGGGCAGTGGAAAGGTTCATGAAATTGATGCAGGCGATGACAAGAATAAATACCGCGATGATCGAAAATAACTTTACGTACTCAATCCGACCACCCGTCAGTACCCCGTTTTCATAGGTACTATGAAGATACCGATTGGAGTAGGGTTGAAGAAATAGGGAGACATTGGATTCGTCATTTCTGGCTTTCACAAAGTCTTTGATCTTTTTCGAGACTGTTTCGGCATCACTGTCTTCGCGGAGAATGGCAAATGTTGCGGGACCATTGTTGCCCCATTCCAATACCCAGTCATTATCATCTTTAAAATCTTCAAACGACAAGACGAAATCAAACTGGTAAGAAGATGCTCTTACTTTTTCAAAAACCCCCGTCACCTGATAGGATTTATTGTGTTGCACTTCCACGGTCTTGCCGATAACATTTTTCTCTTCGCCAAATAGTTTTGTAGCCAATTCACTTGAGATAATAATGGACGTCTTGTCTTTCAATACAAGTTCGGGGTTACCCTCAAGCAGGGGATAAGAAAAGATGCTGAAATAATCAGGACCTACATGATAGCCGTCTGCTTTTACATTATGCTCTTTAATAGAAAGTGTGTAGGGACTTATCCACGCAGTGGTAGCAGCGTATTCAATTTCCGGTATTTCTTCTTTTAAAGTTTCAGCCAATAGCCCCGGAGTAGAGGTGGTAGTCATGATTTCATCGGCATATTTCTGGTATTCCATGACCTGAAAGAGCCGGCTGTCTTTCACATGAAATTTGTCTACCGTAAGTTCATCCCTTACCCATAAATAGATAAGGAGCGTACACGCCAGACCGGTGGTCAGCCCAAAAAGATTGATCAGAAAAAATCCTTTGGCACGCACATAATTCCGATAAATGAGGGTAAGGTTATGATTAAGCATGGGATGGGATTTGCGTAAAGACAGCCCTGTTAACGAAACGTTGCTTGGCTGTCTTTTTTATTTACTACCCCAAACCGAAAAGGTTACGAAAAAAAATGAAACTTATTTCTTCTCAACCCCTGCTTCCAGCAAAAGCGTTAGAAGCACAAATTTAATTCCATCGGCACCTTTTTCATTCAGCCACCATTCACCCAGTGAATGTTCATGATTACTTTTGCCACCGGCACCCAACGTAACTGCGGGGATCCCTTTTGCCGTAGCACTATTGGCATTGGTTGAACCGATCAACAACTTCGGAGTTGGGGTAAAATACCTGGCTGCTGCTAAGGAGCGTTGAATCAGTGCTTCCTTTTCGGACGTACTCCCCGATGGTCGGTAACCAATCTGCTCAAACGTCAGTGTTAATGGAGAACCTTTCGTTAAGCCGGCATTGTATTCGGTAATACCCCGTGTAAATGAGGTTTTAAAAATAGAATCGATTTTGTTGAGTTGAAGGGGACTTTCAGAGCGCATGTCTACTTCTGCCCATGACTCAAATGGAATGGAGTTAACAGAAGTGCCGCCACCTGTGCGGCCTACATTGAAACTTGTTTTAATGCCGGTAGAAGTAAACCGCGCGGCAGCATCCGCAAAATAGTTCATGCCTTTGGCCATGGCATGGTGCGGATTGGCCAGGCCGAAAGCTCCCCAGGAGTGGCCGCCCGGTCCATGGAAAATTACTTTGTAGCGCACCGAACCCAATGCGCCATTAAAGACTTCTCCGATTTCCGTCCCATCAATGGATATCCATGAATCGATTTTAAGATTGCTATTATTGACAACATACTTTACACCGCGTAGATCGCCCAATCCTTCTTCGCCCAGACTGGCCACGAAAAGAACATCGTCATTGGTTTGAATGTTTACTTTCTCCAACGCCCGTAATACCGTCAGCATTACCGCAAGGCCGCGGGTATCATCAGAGATGCCCGGAGCAAAAAGAGTATCTCCTTTTATTTTTACTTTCACATCCGTTCCTTCCGGGAATACGGTATCCAAGTGAGCATCGACTACCACCATGCGACTGCCTTTTTTTCCTTTGCGCAAGGCGAGTACATTGCCCAGTGAATCCATCCAAACTTTGTTCGGTCCTGCTGCCTCCAGTAATTGCTTGTAACGCAAGGCTCGAACGGATTCTTTAAACGGAGGAGCAGGAACTTCAGTCAGTTCAATATGATCTTTCCGGGTAATCGGTTCAAGATTATCGATGATGGCGAAGGCTTCTTTTACGGATTTTGTATTGACCAATGCCATCACTTGTTGTGCATAAGGATCACTTTTTGAATCTTGTTTCTTGGATTGAGCATCGACACTACTTACTTGAAAAGAGAAATAAAGTACGGTTGGAATTAGAGCGAAGTAGGCGGTAAACTTTTTCATAGTATTTGTTCAGCTTAATATAGGATCTCCAAAATACTAAAAAGGTGCGTAACTAACCGTTCAGAAGACTTCTTTCCCGCTGACTAAAGTTTTCACTTTTGCCATAAGGGCTTTTTACTACCTTTTGGGTAATCTAAAACTTCCCCAATGAAAAATATTTTATTACTTGTTTTCCTGCTTATAAGTGTAGTCAATGAGACCCGAGCACAAACGCAGCCTTCCTCGACAAATTACGACTCCAAATACTACGACAAACTAAAATGGAGAAATATTGGTCCGCTTCGCGGAGGCCGTTCATTAGGAAGCACGGGCAGCCCCGGAAGACCTAATGAATATTACTTTGGCGCTACCGGGGGAGGTTTATGGAAGACTACCGATGGGGGTACAGAGTGGTTTCCCGTTACAGACGGGCAGATTTCCAGTTCTTCGATTGGAGCAGTGGCGGTGGCGGAAACGAATCCCGACATTATATATATAGGAGGTGGAGAAACCCAACTTCGGGGGAGCATCACTCAGGGGGATGGAGTGTACAAATCAATAGACGCAGGCAAAACATGGCGGTCACTTGGATTGAAAGAAACACAAGCAATTTCGCGCATCCGCATTCATCCTACCAATCCTGATGTGGTCTATGTAGCCGCCCTTGGTCATCCCTATGGCGATAATGAAGAACGCGGAGTTTTTAAATCAAATGATGGTGGCAACACGTGGAAGAAAGTGCTGTATGTAAGCCCAAAGGCGGGAGCGGTTGATTTGATCATCGATCGAACCAATCCCAAAATTTTATATGCCTCAACCTGGCAGGTTTATAGAAGAACATGGAAGATGTGGGGCGGTGGCCCTGATTGTAAATTATGGAAATCTGAAAACGGGGGAGAGACCTGGAATGAATTAACGAAAAACCCAGGCATGCCGGAAGGTCCTCTTGGAAAAATTGGAATCACTGTTTCTCCTGCTGATAACAAAAGACTCTGGGCGATCGTTGAGGCAAACGATGGAGGTGTTTACAGAAGTGATGATGCAGGTGCCACTTGGAAAAAAACCAATGATGAACGGAAGTTACGTCAACGAGCATTTTACTACTCGCGCATTTATGCCGATCCGGTCGATCGCGAAACGGTGTATTGTTTAAATGTAGATTTCTGGAAATCGACTGATGGGGGAGTAAAGTTTGATACTGAAATAAAAGTACCGCACGGTGACAATCACGATTTATGGATTGATCCTAACAACCCGCAGCGAATGATTACATCCAACGATGGCGGTGGTTGTGTATCAGTCAACGGAGGTAAGAGTTGGACCGCAGAAGATTTTATTACGACACAGTTTTATCATGTGACAACAACCAATCATGTTCCATATCATGTTGCGGGAGCCCAACAAGACAACACGACTTTAGCAGTGGCCAGCGATGGATGGGGTCACATGAATGAACTTGGTCCCTGGGGCTATGATGTGGGTGGAGGCGAGAGCGGTTACATTACTTCTCATCCCTTGAATCCGGATGTTTATTATGCAGGAAGTCAGGGAGCCTTGTTAACGCGATACGATCGGACAACCGGACAGATAAGAGATATTCAGGTATACCCAAGGTTTTTTTCCGGTGAACCAGCAAGTGAATTGCCTGAACGCTGGCAATGGACTTATCCGATTGTATTCTCTCCATTAGATCCAAAGATTTTATATACCTGTTCGCAGCATGTTTGGAAAACTACCGATGATGGACAAAGCTGGGACAAGATTAGTCCCGATCTCACTTATGCTGATCCCGAAACATTAGGTGTATCCGGTGGAATCATCACCCGCGATATGAACGGACCGGAAATCTATGCAACCGTTTTTGCGCTCGCTCCTTCTTTCCATGATGTGAATACCATCTGGGCCGGATCGGACGATGGCAAGATTCAGATTACTCGAGATGGTGGAAAAAGTTGGATGAACATCACGCCCAAAGACTTACCAAAAAATTCTGTTGTTGCCATTATCGATGAATCGCGGCATGCTGCCGGTACTGCTTACGTGGCAGCATTCCGCTACCAGGTTGATGATCGGCAGCCCTATGTTTTCAGAACAAAGGATTATGGAAAGACCTGGACAAAGATTGTGACCGGAATTAAAGACGGACATTTTTCAAGAACGGTAAGGGAAGATCATGTTCGTCCGGGATTATTGTTTTTAGGAACGGAACATGGCGCCTATGTCTCCTTCAATGCAGGCGATAACTGGCAGCCTTTACAGTTGAACTTACCCGATACACCTATTCGCGATTTAGTGATCAAGGATAATGATGTGGTGCTGGGAACACACGGTCGTGGCTTTTGGATATTGGATGATATTCAGCCACTGCGGCAACTCACTCCGGAGTTGATGAAACAAGATGCGATCTTGTTTCAGCCGGGAGACGCCATTCGTGGAGTGTATGATGCTACGTTTCAGTATTATTTGAAAAATCAGGCTGACTCTATTGTGATAGAAATTTTAGAAGAAGGCGGAGGGCTTGTACAACGTTTTGTCGGTAAATCACCAGAACCGAAGAAGGACGATAGTGATTGGTGGGGCAGGGGTCAGTCTATACCGATCACAGCAGCGGGACTTAATACTTTTACCTGGACCTTGCGCTACACGGGTGCAACTATTTTTGACGGAATGATCATGTGGGGAGCGCGTCCGCAGAATGGGCCAAAAGCTCCAATAGGAAAATATCAGGTGAAGCTCACTGCGGGGTCTTATAGTAAAACTTATCCGTTCACCATTAAGCTGAATCCCAACCTAAAGGGAGTCAGTGAAGCTGATTTGAAAGAGACATTCGACATTGCCATAAAGATTCGTGATAAAGAAAGTGCTGCTAATGAAGCGGTGATACGAATCAGGGAATTAAGAAAGCAGATTGAAGAACGAGCTAAGGAAGTAAACGATCCCGCCTTTTCTGCATCTGCTAAGGAATTGATGACCAAGATCACCGCCATAGAAGAAGATTTATATCAGACCAAGAACCGCAGTGGACAAGATCCATTAAACTTTCCCATTAAACTGGGTAACCGGATATCCGCTGTGCGCAGAAGTCTGGAGACAGGTGATGCCAAACCTACTGCCGGTGTTTACAAAGTGTTTGATGAACTTTCTAAAGAGTTGGATGGCCACCTCACTAAACTGGAAACGACACTCAAGGCGGGCATCGATGCAATCAACCCTCTACTCGTGAACAAGCAAATGAAAGCGATTGTTGATAAGAAAAAGTAATTGTGGCAAAGCGTTGCATTTTCATTAATGATCGATTATGAATGAAGTCAAAGAATTAATCAAGGAGATAGCGGAGGCGCGTCAGGCGTATTTAATGCAGATTGCACAAGTGTCCGAAAAACAGGCACTTTGGAAACCATCTTCAGAAGTCTGGAATGTGATTGAGATAACCGAGCATTTGTATTGGGCAGAGCAGGGTGGTATTCTGGGAATGTGGAAGACATTGCATGCCATCCGTTCAGGCCAATATGAAAAGACGTTGGATTCTAAATTCAAGGGCCTTCCGATCGAAGCGATTATTCAACAAACCTGGCGGGAGAAAGAAAAAGTGCCGCCAGTTGCTGCCCCCAGGATGGGTGGCACCTTGCTATTTTGGAATAGCGCTTTGGCAAGTCTTCAATCCATTCTCAATACTTTCGGAGAAGATATTCAGGAACATGAATTACGGATTCAGGCTCATCCTCACCCGATTTCCGGTCCTATGGATTTTCATCAACGTTTAGAATTTCTTGCATTTCATATATTGCGCCATCACGGGCAAGTAGAAAATCTATTGAAGTCTAAGCAGTTGAGGTCATCCTAGCCTTTTTGTGGCCTATTTAAACACCTAACTTTAATTTTGAGTATATTCGTAGGCTCATCGCAAATTTTATTATGGAAAATTACCCCAGCATTTTCAACGATGTAATTGGTCCTGTGATGCGAGGACCTTCCAGTTCGCATTGTGCCGCCTCTCTTCGGATCGGAAGACTTTGTCGCGATTTGATGGAGGCTGCCATTGAAGAGGCACTCATTGAATATGATCCGAATGGATCTTTAGCCACAACCCACAAAGGACAGGGTTCAGACATGGGGCTCTTTGGCGGCTTTTTAGGTTGGGAAGCCCATGACGAACTCCTCCCTCAATATCAACAGGCGATTGATGAGGCCGGCATTAAGATAAAAATTAACATCGTGAGCTATGGAGCCGAGCATCCAAATACCTATAAGATTACGCTATCCAATAAAAAAGAAACAAGATTACTGACCGCCCTTTCTACAGGGGGTGGCATGATTGAAGTCATTGAAATTGATGGTGCCAGCGTTACCATGGCGGGGGATTTTTATGAAACTTTGGTTTATGTAAAGTCACCTGAGCGCGTTTTTGAATTCATTACGAAAACAATTTCTCATGACGATGTTGTTCTTCATAAGGGACATCAGACATTTATAGAAATCAAATCACAAAAATTCCCTGCCTCAGGATTATTAGAGGAGTTAAGAGCAATGGAGGATGTTTTGTTTATTAAAAAACTTTCTCCCGTGCTACCAGTGCTTGCCCGCAAAAATCTTAAAGTACCTTTTATCACGGCCGAGGAGATGCTGGAGTATAACCAGGGTAAAAACCTTTCCTTGTGGGAACTTGCCGCGAGGTACGAGAGTGAACGCGGAGCGATCTCTGAAGCAGAAGTTTTTGATAAAATGCGAACGATCGTAAAGATCATGCATTCATCCATTGACCTGGGATTGAAAGGTACAAAGTATGCGGATCGAATTCTTGGACCGCAGTCGGTGAATTTTAAGAAACAAATGGACGACAAGAAGTTGGTGGAGGGAGATGTGCTCAACACCGTCATCATGTATGTGTCTGCCATGATGGAAGTAAAGAGTTCGATGGGAGTAATTGTAGCGGCACCCACTGCAGGTTCCTGTGGGGCATTGCCCGGTGCCGTGATCGGTACAGCTACACAATTAAAATTATCGGAAGATGAAATGGTAAAGGCAATGTTGGCTGCTGGGTTGATTGGAGTTTTCATTGCAGCTCATGCCACCTTTGCGGCAGAAGTGGGAGGATGTATGGCCGAGTGCGGATCCGGTTCAGGTATGGCTGCTGCGGCTATTGTTGAATTAAAAAAGGGAACACTGGATCAATCTCTCGCAGCTGCATCGATGGCATTACAAACTTCATTGGGAATGGTGTGCGATACAATAGGAAACAGGGTAGAGGCTCCTTGCCTGAACAGAAATGTGATGGCGGCCACACAGGCTATCTCATGCTCAAACATGGCGCTTGCCGATTATAATCAGGTGATCCCGTTAGATGAAGTGATCGAAACAATGAAGAAAGTAGGAGACAGTATTCCCAACACACTTCGATGTACAGGCCTTGGTGGTCTGGCCATTACCAAGACGGCCAAAAGAATTGAAGCCATGCTGGAGCAGAATGAAGCGCCATCAGAAAAGAGATTTTTTAAAGTTTGTTAGTCAACTCCATTAGCCTCCGTGCTTTTATCGAAGCCATACTTCATTAGGCGAATTATTTGTCCTTTTGGCCTTTCTCGCTAGTTATTGCCACTAACTAAGTAGTAAGTTGTGTCTATAAATACACAACGCCATGAGACCACTCGTCATTTTTCTTATTTTCGTTTCCTCGTCTTTATTCGCCCAACAACCCGTTGAGCCAGTAAAGGAGCAAAGCCTGAAGTTGAATGAACAATACTTACAGATGAAAGTAAAATCTCAAACCTACGGTGAGTATAAGGTAATAAAGGAAACTATATTGGATGCGTTTTGGAAAACAACTACCGATTCTGTAAAAAAGGGAAAATCGCTTCTAAGTGAAGTTCGTGAAGGAAATGTGTTACTTCTGGCTCAACTTCAGAGTGCTCAGTTTGAAATCAAGCAAAAGGATCAATCCATTGAAGAACTTACCCATGCTGGCACTCACATTAACGTTTTGGGACTTGATCTTCATAAGGGGGTATTCGTCAGCTTTGCCTTGTTGACTATCCTTGGTCTTCTGGTAGTTTTAGGATTGATTTCAGGAAGGTTAAAACTGATTTACCTCGCCATGAAGGATAAGATGGAGACCGTTACTATTTTGAGTCAGGAATTCGAAACCTACAAGCGCAAAGCGTTGGAAAAACAGATGAAACTGTCCCGCGAACTTCAGGATGAAAGAAATCGACTGCTTGAACTTCGCAGAGCCTGATCTTACTGATAAGTGCGGTCGTAGTCAACTTCAATTAGTTAATCACTTTAGAGCATCTCTAAAAACCCTAGAAGAATGTCAGACTGAGCTTGTCGAAGTCTTTTTAGACTTCAAATTGAGTGATTTACGTTTCGATAAACTCAACGTGACAAGTTTTTAGAGATGCCCTTTATTATTTAACTACAGATTATTTAGAAGTAATGACCTTTCTGGCCTGGAATTTCTATTGTCAGCACTTCCTTTTCTGCACACTATTCCAGGAATCATTTGGATTGCAATCCACTCCAGTAACGAGTGACAGTCTCTTCATAGCGTATTCCATGAATTTATTAGAAATTAGCCTAACTTCATTGTAACCATTTCATAAACACGCAGTTTCCCTACTTGAAATCTTAACTCCCGGATTTGGAAGCGCTTTCCGACAATGCATTGATGATAAAGGTCCGTGATGGAGACCTTGATAGATTGGGCCTCCTCTTTGAGCGCTATAAAAAACCTTTGCACGGTTTCTTTTTTGGCCTCTGTAAAGAACAGGAGTTAAGCGAAGACCTGGTGCAAAACACTTTCCTTCGAATTATGAAGTACCGCCATCTCTTCCGGGGAGAGCCTGCTGGCCGGACAGGCGGGGGGGACTTCAAAGCCTGGATGTTTCACATCGCGCGTAATGTGAAGCATGACCATTACCGGAAAAATAAGATCCAGGCCAAAGATCAGCTTGAGCACTGGCAGGAAAGGTTGAGCAATCATGAAAACAGATCGACAGAAATGCAGCACGATGAGGAACACGTCATGCTCTCCATGGCCATGGAAAGACTGCCGGAAGATAAGCGGGAAGTGTTATTGCTGAGCAAGTATCAGGAAAAAAAGTATCAGGAGATAGGCGAATTGCTGGGATGTAGTGAAGGAGCAGTAAAAGTAAAAGTATTCAGGGCACTGCAAGAGTTGAAAGCGATTTATCAGCAACTGGAAAAAAGTCATTGAGTTATCGGGTAACATAGATGTAGCATTATGAAAAAAAATCAGATAGAAGAGCTCATTAGCAAATACAATGAAGGCGTTGCCGATCCAACGGAGGTTTTGCAGATCGAACAATTGATTGAAAGCGGAGAGATCCAGCTTCATCAACTTCATGAGTTAAGATTATTGGATGAACAGATTTTGAAATTGAATGATCCGCAGCCTTCCTTACGTCTTGATGATAGATTTTATTCATCGTTGAGGGAAGAAAAGAAGCGGGTTGCTAAAGAGTCCTTTTCATTTAGTCTTCCTGATTGGAACGTCCTTATTCCAAGACTAGCTTTTAGCCTCGTGTTGATCATGGTTGGGTTTACGGGTGGCTATTTGTTGCAGCGCCCTTCTTCCTCCGGTGAGGTTCAGGAATTAACGCAGGAGGTAATTGACTTGAAGGAAATGATGATGCTTTCCTTGTTGGAGAGGGAATCAGCGACCGATCGATTGAAGGCGGTTAGTCTTTCTACAGAGATGGATCAGGTTAGTCAAAAGGTGACCATAGCCCTTTTCAAAACGTTGAATGAAGATGAGAATGCCAACGTAAGGCTGGCAGCGTTAGAGGCACTCACAGCCTATTCAAAAGACAGCGAGGTGCGTAAAGAATTGATCAAATCCATTTCCATACAAGATTCTCCATTGGTACAGGTGGCCCTGGCAGAACTTATGGTAGCGATACAGGAGAAGAAGTCGGTAAAAGAACTGCAGAAGCTTTTACAGAATGAGAAAACTCCAAAAGAGGTAAAAAACAAAATTAAGAACAGCATTAACGTATTAATCTAATGAAAACAAAAATAAGTATTGGTGTGGCCTTCCTGATCGGTATCAGCTTGAGTAAGGGGCAAACGTTTAGCCAAAAGATAGTGAAAGAAGTAAACTTTGAAACAAAAAGCTTGGACAATGCATTAATCGTAGCCAACATCAAAGGCAGCATTAGTGTGACCGGATATGAAGGCGAGAAAATAGTGCTTGAAGTGACCCGGACGATCAAAGCAAAGACTGCGAGTCGGTTGGAACAGGGCAAGAAAGAGATTCAATTGGGGATGATTGATCGGGCCGACACCTTGATTTTCTATGTGAATGGAACCTGCAATACGTTTGGAAAGAACAAAGACAAAGAAAGCAATTGGGGAACTGAAGAGGGGTGGAGCTATAGCTGGTCCGATTGCAAAGGCGATCTATGCACTATTCCCTATGACTACACGCTTGACTTTACTCTTAAAGTGCCCTATTCCGTAAACCTACTTGTGAGTACGGTCAATGAAGGCAATATTTCAGTGGCTAATATGAAGGGTGCCATGCGGGCGAATAATATTAATGGCGATATCAAACTGAGCAACATCAGCAAAGAAGCATCGGCCAGCACGATCAACGGTGATGTAGATGTTGAGTATGTTAAGAATCCTGACAAAGCCTGTCGCTTTTATACCTTGAATGGAGATATCAATGCCTGGTTTCAAAAAGGCCTGGCGGCCAACATGAGTTTTGAAAGCTTCAATGGTGAATTTTTTACGAATGTTGATCAACTCGAATCCTTACCAGTAATGGTGGAAAAAGAAGAGCGAGAAAATGGCACAAAATACAAAGTGAATGGAAATCGTTTTAAAATTGGGAACGGTGGTGTTCCCCTGGAGTTTGAGACGTTTAACGGAAATGTTTATTTGAAAGAGAGAACTAATTAATTACAAAAATGAAAAAGCAACTAATAACAATAACAATACTATTATTTATTGTTTCACTTGTACAAGCACAAGAATCAGGAGAATTTGCCGTGCCACTGAGCGATCCCAATAAGCGGGGGAAATTAAAAGCTCACCTGAACTACGGTTCGATCACCGTAAAAGGAACAGCTCGAAAAGATGTTATGGTTAGATACTCTTCCGTAGAAGGAGAAGGAGATGGTGATCATGATGAAGAAGATGATCGTGAGAATCACAAACCTTCTAATAAAGCTGGACTTAAGCGCATCGCAGGTGGCACCATGGACCTTGAGGTTACAGAGCGGGAAAATTCAGTCATTGTTAATTCAGATTCGTGGTCGCACCGGATGAAATTGGAAATTGAAGTACCCTCCGAGTTTGATATGAGTGTAAGTACTTATAATGATGGAGATTTGGTGGTATCTAACATTCAGGGTGAGCTGGAGCTTAATAATTACAATGGGGAAATTACTGCAGAAAACATCTCGGGCTCAGTGGTGGCCACTACCTACAACGGAGAAATCAAAGTAACGTTTGATAAGATTACAGAGGGAACTCCCATGTCTTATTCTACCTACAACGGAGATATTGACATCACTTTTCCCGCTAGTCTAAAAGCTACCCTTAAGATGAAAACGGAACAAGGTGAAATACTGAGCAGCTTTGATATGAAAATGATCAAAAGCGGACCGGTGCAGAAGACCGACTCGAAGTCAGGCACTTATAAAGTAGTGATTGATGAGTGGGTTAAAGGAGAGGTCAATGGGGGAGGTCCTGAGTTTAACATGAAAAACTATAACGGAGACATTATTGTACGAAAGAAGTAGAATCTTGAATACTCTTTAAGTACAAGCCGGAGAAATCCGGCTTTACTTTTTTGTAATTAGCTACTAACTTAATACCCACAAGCGTAGTTCAGTTGAGCATCAGCCAAGCTGAGGGTCGTCCCGATAACTATCGGGATCGGAAAGCCTTGCTTCCCGATCATTGGAATAGCAAATTGCTACGCAGGTTTGTTAATCTACTTTTGTTCATCATTCCTTTCCTGAAAATATTCAAGCTTTCCTTAAATCTCTAATGGGTAGTTCTAAAAACCTAAAACGTGGTGTCAGGCTGTCCCGATAAATATCGGGATCAAAGCCGATTTAGAGAGTCCATTCTAAGAAATATGTTTCGACCCGATAGCTATCGGGTTCAACATGACAAAGTTTTTAGAACTACCCTAATGTTTGAATTTACTTATTTGTAAGCTCTCTACTCTTGATTCTGCCTTGTTTATCAATGCAGGTACCCTGCGGAAGTTCACCCGAGGGTTCAGTCTCTTGGAATTTAAGGGAGTTGCCTTATCTTGTGTCTACACTACTAAACCAACCGTCTTATTCGGACCGAAGAGTTTGACACTAACGGCTCCTTAGGTGAGACAAAATGGAATTTTGTGACAAGGCCTTAAATTTAATGCTTATGAAACTTTTTACGCTCGTTATACTGTCCTTTCTCTCGGCATTTAGCTGCGCACTTGCCCAGCAGCCTGTATTACCCCTCGATTTTGAATCCACTACAATTTCTTACACCTTCATTGATTTTGGTGGTGGGGCTGCTACTAAGATTACCAACCCACAAATCAACGGTATAAACACCAGCGCTACTGTAGCGAAAATGATTAAGAGCCCTGGTGAAGTTTTTGGTGGAAGTTTTATAACAATGGCTTCTCCCGTAAACTTTGCAACCAACAAGATTATTAAGGTAAAAGTATTCTCTCCCGTGGCAGGAAAGAAGCTCCTGTTAAAATTTGAAGGAGCAGGGGCTACTTTTGAAAAAGAATCGATAGGAGTCACAACGGAAAATGTTTGGCAAGAGCTAACATTTGATTTTGCTGGCGTTGCTGGAGTGAATAATTTAAACACCAAGATCGTTTTCATATTTGACTTAGGAACGCAAGGTAATGGTAGTGCAAGTTCAACTTACTTATTTGACGATGTAGTGCAAACATCAAACTTTGTCGGTGGTGTTACCAGTGACGACAACCTGGTATGGTCTGATGAATTTGTAGGTACCGGACCTCCCGCCAATGAGCATTGGTTTCGTCAAACACAAATTCCTACACCATCAGGTTGGTTCGGTGGCGAAGAACAACACTACACCAATAGAGACGTGAATTCATTCATCGCAAATGGTTATTTAAATATTGTAGCCAAAAAAGAGAGCTTTACTGATCAGGGTCTTACCAAACAATACACCTCTACCCGATTAAACTCTAAATACGCATTTAAGTATGGACGTGTGGATGTTCGGGCAAAGTTACCTGCAGGAAATGGTACATTTCCCGCAATCTGGATGCTGGGTAAGAACATCAATGAAGCAGGTGCATACTTTGCCAGCCAATACGGGACTACAACCTGGCCGGCATGCGGAGAGATCGATATCATGGAGCATTGGGGATACAATCCAAATGTTATCGCTCAATCTCTTCACACCCCGTCAAGTTTTGGTGGAACGGTAAATACAAATACTACGGCTATCTCACAAGTAAGCACCACATACCATATCTATTCAATTATTTGGGATGCAAATCAGATTCAGTTTTTAATAGACGATGTAGCGTATTATACCTATAACCCCACCGTAAAGAATGCCAGTACCTGGCCATTTGATAATCCTCAGTATCTACTGCTTAACATTGCAATGGGAGGAGGTGGGGGTACTATTGATCCGGCCTTCACCCAATCCACCATGGAAGTCGACTATGTAAGGGTGTATCAAAAAGGAGTGATTCCTACGATGATTACGTTCCCTGCGATTTTAACCAAAACAGTTGGAGACCCAGCTTTCGCATTGACCGCTACATCCAACTCAAGTTTAGCCGTCAGCTATGCCACCACTTCTGATAAAATTACGATCAACGCAGCAACGGTAACTATCGAAAAAGCGGGAAGAGCCTCCATCACTGCGAGTCAGGATGGAAATGAAGTTTACGCAGCCGCAGCTCTAGTAGAACAGAGTTTTTGTATCAAGCCGGTGGAACCTGTCATCACGATAAGTGGAACTAACACGCAGACTGTACTCACGTCAAGCGCTACGGCCGGAAACCAGTGGTTTTTGAACGGCACTGCCATCACAGGGGCAGTTAATACTACATTATCGGCAACGATCGTTGGCGTTTATACTGTCCAGGTGACAATAGATGATTGCGTCAGTGACTTCTCCGGTGAGACCTCACTGATTGTGACGGGTGACCTAAAAGCTTCATCCAATCAAGTAAATGTTTATCCAAATCCGGTAGAAAACTATTTGGAAGTTCGCGGTTTGCAAGGTGAGGTGATAGGCGCACGCCTCTTTGATCTTACCGGGCGTTCTAACTCTATTGTTTTTGAAAGGAGAGGTAAGATCCATCATGCGAATGTTCAACATGTAGCGCAAGGCATTTACCTGCTGCGCATACAAGAGGGTAACAAGAATTATCAAATTAAAATCATTAAGAAATAAAACTAAAATCAAGCTTTCAAATACCCTCTCTTCGGAGAGGGGATTGGGGGTAAGTAACTAATGTTGATTAATTGTTGGCTTGGGAAAAAGCAAATAAAATCTCTCTTCCAATTTCAAGAACTCTCTCTTTGTACTTTGCTTCTTCCTGAGCTGTGCCATCAAAGTCTTTGGGATCATCGTAGGTGATGGCAATACGAGTAGTTGCGCCAAGTACCAATGGGCAATTTTCATCAGCATGGGAGCACGTCATGATCGCTGCAAAGTCTTTGCTTGGATTAACCGGATCATCATATTTTTTTGAGAATGCAATGAGGGGTGCTGTATTGGTAGAGTAACAAACCTCATAAACTGGATTGGCTCCATCAGTTGTTTTAGTGATGTCAAACCCGGCTTGCTGCATCGCTTTGATAGCTCGTGGATTAAATGCTGTGGCTTCTGTTCCTCCTGAAAAGCATTCTACATTGGTAATGTCATAGTAATAAGCTGCTGTTTGAGCCCATACCTGAGCAAGATGACTTCTTCTTGAATTATGAGTGCAAATGAAATTCAGTTTTACTTTTTGATTGGATTTCACTTTGCATTTGATGAAACTTGTCAGGTCAGCCAGAAGAGATTTTCGTGAAGCCGGAATCTCGTCAAATTCTGAAATCAATTGCTCTATTGTTTTGCTGAGGATAGGCAAAAATGTTTTGCTATTAAGTGATCGCTTTTCTATGGGTATCATTTGAATTGCTAAGGTATGGATTGGTTACTATTTGTAAGTGGTGATAGACAAAATAACCATACGTCATTTCGAGCGTGAGCGAGAAATCTACCCATGGGTGCTTCCATAAGTAGATTTCTTCCCGATAGCTCTCGGGATGCCTCCTTCGAAATGACATGCTATTAGCCACAGCATCCAGGGGCGCAGCAATTGACAGGCTTTTCTGCAAAAACAGTGATACTGAAAATCCCTGACGTACCCTTCTTAAATTCCGCAATCTCTTTTTCAGACAGATACTCTTTAAGAATTTCATCGGGCAAGGTGATCCTTTTTTCTTTTTGCAAAGAAATGTTGTCAAACCCGGCTGCCTTAATAATAGCCAGGTACTCTTCTTTTTGAATCGCTCCTGATACACATCCCGCATACATCTCTGCACTCTTTTTAAGCCCATCGGGAAGCGCTCCAACTAATACAATATCAGAGACACTGAAATGTCCACCTTTTTTCAACACACGGAAGGTCTCGGCAAAGGCTTGTTTTTTATCGGGTACCAGATTCAATACACAATTACTCACGACCACATCCGCAACATTCCCTGCCAATGGTAAATTCTCAATATCTCCCTGGCGGAACTCCACGTTGGTGTACTTGAGCTTTTCCGCGTTGATGCGTGCCTTCTCAATCATCTTTTCTGTGAAATCTATACCAATTACTTTTCCTTTCTCTCCTGTAATGGAGCGTGCAACAAAGCAATCATTACCTGCTCCTGAACCGAGGTCAACTACAGTATCCCCTTCTTTGATTTGTGCAAACTCAGTAGGCAGGCCGCATCCAAGTCCCAGGTCTGCATCGGCTGCATAACCTTTAAGGTTGGAATAATCATCGGCCATCACCGTGTAATCAACAGTAGAGCAACCGCATGTGGCTCCACAACAACTCGATTCATTTTGATCTTTACTTTGTTCGGCAATTTGACTGTATTTTTCCTTTACAATCTCCTTAAGCTGTTCTGCTGTTTGTGTAGTGTTCATAAATGTATAGTTTTAGTAATCGTAATATTGCGATAGGATTGAGTAAAAAAATAGTTAACAGCAATTGGTGGGTTCGTAGCTTTCAAATAGTTCGCTGATCATTTTCTTTGCTTTGTTCCAGGCTTTCTCGTCAATGCAGTAGCATACACTTGGTCCGTCAATATCTCCCTTGATCAATCCTGCTTTCTTCAACTCATTAAGATGTTGTGATACCGTTGACTGTGAAAGCGGGAGTTCATCTACAATTTCCCCGCAGACGCACGACTTTGATTTCATCAGAAACTGAAGAATGGCAATCCGAGCCGGATGCCCTAAGGCTTTCGCCATAGCGGCCAATTCATTTTGAGTCTTTGTAAATTCTTCGGTTTTTGTAAGTCCCATGTTGTTATAATCGTAATATTACGATTTAAGTTTCACTTTTTGAGAAAATATTTGGAAAACTTTTTAGGAGCATTAGGCCTTGGTTTCCCTATCTTACTATCCGGTTTCATCAACATATCAATATTCGAATGAAAAAATCTGCAATATTTTTTTTGATCATGATCCTGATGGTAGGCTCTATTGCCTTAAGAACAGTATGGCATTCAGGAGCCTTCAAAACCATTACGAATAACTTTTCTGGCAGAACTCAAAAAGTGGAAGGTATACCTGGAGTGGAGGACCTCGCTATCGACCAGTCAACGGGCATTGCCTTCCTTTCCTCTGATGATCGTTGGGCATCCACGCTTCACAAGAAACCAGTTAAAGGCGCTATCTATCGTTTGAATTTAAATGATTCATTGCCACAGCCAATCAACTTAACAAACAATTTCCCGCAGACTGATTTTCATCCACATGGCATTTCTTTATTCTCTTCTGCAAACGGCAGGAAAATTCTTTTTGTCGTGAATCAC
Source organism: Bacteroidia bacterium (assembly GCA_031401775.1). Taxonomy (GTDB): domain Bacteria; phylum Bacteroidota; class Bacteroidia; order Cytophagales; family Cyclobacteriaceae; genus ELB16-189. The sequence goes on from JANNRV010000126.1 coordinate 26,338, forward strand.
AGAGTTGAAGGAAACTTCATTGAGATTTTTGAATACATCAATGATTCATTAAAGCATCTGGAAAGTATTTCTCATGAATTAATTATTAGCCCGAATGATGTGGTTGGTGTAGGAGTACGAAAATTCTATTTTACCAATGATCATAATGAGAATGCCAGTACGTGGAGGTATATCAAAGACCTACTGACCATTGGTACGGGCAATGTGTGCTATTATGATGGACAAACCGTGCAAGAAACTTCTGTGCATGGAGTTAAATATGCCAACGGTGTAAATGTGAGTTTGGATCGAAAAAAAATATATGTAGCAGCAGCGAGCGATTTAAAGGTTTTAGTCTATGATCGGGATAGTACTTCTGGTGTGTTGACAAAGTCGGGGGAAATTAATACCGACACCGGTGTGGATAATATTGAAATTGATGCTGAAGATAATTTATGGATTGGGTGCCATCCTCAATTGCTCAAGTTTCTATCCCATGCCAAGGATGAAGAAGCTAAATCTCCTTCAGAAATCATCAGGCTTAGGAACTTAGGCAATGGGAAATTTGAGCAGGAAACAATTTACATGAATGATGGAACCGAAATTTCAGCTTCATCGGTTGGAGCGGTCTACAAAAATAAATTACTGATCGGCCCGGTTTTCCAACGTCACTTTATAATCGCGGAACAAAAATAGGAAATCATAGAGATCAGCCATCCGGTACTTTATAAATCATTGAGTTGATATTGATACCAGCTCCGACTGCTACGAAGGCAAGATATCCCCCTTTCTTAATAACATGATGATCAAGTTGACCCCGACTCATCAAATCATACAGCGTGGGGATAGTGGCTACAGAACTATTGCCCAACTTGGATATGGTCATGGGCAAAACATCGGAAGGATCCAAGTGAGAATCATAAAGAAGCTGTAGTTGCTCCAGAATAGCTTCGTCCATTTTATTGTTGGCCTGATGGATGATAAATTTATCAATCCCCGAGATGGAAAGCCCTGTCTTTTCAATACTTCTTTGAATGACCCGAGGTACCAGCTT
>JANNRV010000127.1:0-15676 GCA_031401775.1 Bacteroidia bacterium
GTCGGGAGGTGCAACCATCTTTACCCCCTTCACGGCCAATGGAACGGTCACAGACCCTAACATGGATGTGTACGCAGTATTTGTAAACAGCACCGGTAACAAGAGTGCAATCTCTGCGGCAGTAGCCGCGGTGTCACCAGGCACCGGAAATCCGCTGACGATTACGATGCAATAATTCAGAGTTTTAGAACTATAAGAGCCGCCCCTTCCAATTTATTGGAAGGGGCGGTTTTTTTTATTCTTCATTCAATCTCATTTGAATCTCAGCTCAATGAGGCAAAAGAAATTGAAGCCTTACTCTTAGTTGATTGTTTCTCCTCCCAGCGATTAACAACTATAAATACAAGAGTTAGAATTAATACAATGGCGAAGATTACGAATATGCGCACAATTTTTCTTACACGTTGATCTTGTTCATGACGCTTGACAATCGTATTGTAATTCCTGAAGCGATCACTACCTCTTGCTGTAATTCGTTGTCTCCGTAAACGGATCTCGTGCTTACCCATCGTACTTAATCTTAATGTTAAAATTCTTTCTAAGCTTATCCAGCGCTCTATAGGTTCTCATTTTCGCACCGCTTTCTGTGATATCAAGAATAAAAGCAATCTCTTTAAAGTCTTTATCTTCAAAAAAACGAAGTTCAAGCACCTGAAGCATATCCGTGGGAAGGTCTTTCATGAACTCGATCAATTGATCAATCATGGTTTGATCCCATTCGGTATCATTTAGTTCTACAATCTCCTTTACTTTAATCTCCTCAAGGCTAAATACCTTTTTTCCTTTGTTTTTTCGGTAATGTTTTTTAACTTCATTACTAGCAATCTTATAAAGCCAAGCGGAGAAAGGAAGGCCCCGAAATTCATAGTTAGCTAAATTTTTCAGAGCATTAATAAATGCCTGTGAACAAAGATCTCCAGCTACTTCATCATCATCCGTTTGCCTGAAAATGAAATTATAAATCCGATCAAAATAGAGTTCGTATAATTCACCAAAGGCCTTGACATCATTTTTTGATCGCTCTACTATTGCTTGTTCCTTTCGGATTTCATCCTCCGTCATGGGTGCGGATTTGCTTCATAATGCTTCAGGACTAGGAAAGTCACCAATTCGAGTTGAGGGTTATTTTTACTTGAGTTTCCTTCTTAGAATAATTATGTCCTGAAGTTCGCTCTTAGGTTTTATGGTGTGGTCCTCGGTATACCCACCCCACTGACTGTTGGCAACGTAGTAAAATTGATCATCAACAACCGTTCCAATGGTGGGTTCATTGAAAGCAGGATGTTTCCGATCCAGGATTTGGATATTGATAATTCGCTCTTGTTTATAACCCAGATAAAGGCGTGAAACACAAAAGGGACTTACACCATTTTGAATAGCTATAAGGTCGTTATTATAAAAAGCCAAGCCATCAATTCCCTTCAATGATCCTTTTAAATCGGTTGAAAGTTTAGTGAGTTGCTTAGTTTGCATATTGAGTTGATAAGGCCCTTTAATGTAATCAGCTATGAAGAGCAGATGATCATCAGGAGAGAATACAAGCCCCTGCACGTTCCAGAACTCCGAAGATTGAAAGAAGGGCTCTAAGGTCTTGAGCTTTGGATTTACTTTGAAAATTATGTTATTTCTTGAGTCAGAAACAAAGACATCTCCCTGAGAAGTAAGAGCCAGATCGCCAAAGACAAATTCTTTTTGGTCCGCTGATGGTAAATACTTCTCAACTAATTTTCCACTCGACAGATCAAATTTGAGAATAGCTGATTTAGCCAGCGAATCATAATTCTCCATTTCAGGCATAGGCGATGAACACGCCCACAAGAGTTTTCGCTTAGCATCTACCTTAAGTCCGAAGACCGCGGCCATCCCCAATTCACCAGATTTTGTAAAATCTGATACTTCTCCATTCTTGTTGATTTTAATAATTTTTCTCTTACGGATACTCCCGAGATAAAAATCTTTTGTCTTGGAATTGTAGGTAATTGATTCAAGATGTAACTCTCTGTCTTTAATGATAAAAGCAGTATCTGACCTGACAATTGGAGTTTGAAGCTTGACTTGCAGTTCTAATAATCGGTCGTAGTCAATCCGATCTTCAATTGATTCTAACTCCGGGATTGTAAGATCGAAATCAGCATTGATGTAAACTGCCATCGTAAGATGAGAAATTGATTCTTCGGGTCGATTGGTGAGCGCTTCGGCTACTCCTAGTTGATAAAGAATTCCCTGATGATAGGGGTGCAGTTGATTGGCTGATTTTAATGATTCATAAAAGTTGTAGTAATCTTTCTTGGCGTAATAATCCCTGGCCTTTTCAAGATAAAATTGGTATGTTGGAACCTGACCAAAGGAGTAAAACCAAATACATATTGATGTGCAGATAAGTAGCAATCTCATATCAATTCTTTCTTGTTAAAGTACTTCTTTAATAAAGAAATATCTTAATGTAACATCGAATTTATTTTTTATTTAAGGGAATGACAACTCCTGCGGCCCATATATACTGGATAGAATAAAAATGATGCTTTGCCAGTCCATCTTTTCCAAGTATGGCTCTTGTATAATCTGCAAAAGCAACTTTGGTTCCTATCTCCAGAAAAAAGTAATGGTAAAATTCGTATCGTAAATTTGCACTGGCGCTAACAACCCAACCAGACACATTCAATGGAGCGTCATAAAATTCGCTGAGCACAATGGAGGAAGTTAAGGGCGTCAACACACCAACACCGACTTTTGCCATTCCGCTCAATGCATGTTTTTTATTTGCTGATTCCCACCATGAGAATTTCTTTACAAAATTCATTGATAGATAATTATTTCCGTTTGTATGTTCAAGATGCACCAGATCAGGTGAAACAAGCGTGTCCGTGTCATAGTTTTTCCCGCGAATGTTTCCTTTTAGGTGCATTTCCTGATTGTCAATAACCACATATTTCAGATGATCAAAGCTTAACTCTATGCCTATATTACTTTTATGATTAAATAAATAGCCAATGTTAATTACGTATTGAGGCACTGTCAGGTCTTGGCTAAAAAAATTATTCAAATCGGGGTCGTCATTTGCTTTGGCGTTATAGAGGGTGAAATCGTAATTATCACCTGTATTGTTTTTAAAATGGATATTACTTTTAGAATATCGATCTAAGTGATATCCCCAGGTAAAGTATAGACTACCATTTTGATTAGACGGGGCAGGTTCTTGAGCGAAAAGTTGATTTGGGGCAATTAAAAGGATCAATAAGAACGGTCCAATTGTTTTCATACTTTAAATTTAACGGGCGCGAAGATAGCAGGATAGTTTTATTTTAATGTGAATATGGGATTAGCGGACCACAGGAAGACAGGCAGGGGCAGATGTAGTGTGCTTGATAATGATAATTCTGTAATTGACGTAAATTGGGGTACAATGAGGGTTCTATTTCCACCTAATATTGCTATTGGGTTATGAGGTGTTTGTTTTTTTTTATTGTTTTTTTTGGTGCTGGAACCATCCACTCACTGTTTGCTCAGCAGTATTCACTGCGACAGTACACGGTGGTGGATGGACTTCCGCAATCTCAGATAAATACACTGGTTGAAGATAATTACGGCTATCTCTGGATCGGAACAAATGGAGGGCTAGCCCGCTTTGATGGAAAAGATTTCAAGATATATAATACACTCGATGGCCTTCTCAGTAATTCCATTACTTCATTGACTATTGATTCCCACGAAAATCTTTGGATTGTTCACCCACGGGGAATCACTCGGTTTGATGGCGTAACCTTCAAAAAATTTCAAGCACCTGCACAGGCTTCCGGGGTAAGGCGCGTCTCCAGAGTATTTGAGTTAAATGATACACTAATTGTGCTTTCAAGACCAGGTGTGCTGGGGAAGATCTTTCAGGACTCTGTTTATTATTGGGATAAGCCAGTTGGCGAAAACAAGATGATCTATTTTGGACAGCGAACACCCTCAATGGGAATTTGCTTTTACTTGAACGATAGTAGTTTTTTAATTTTTTCGGCTGATGGTAAACGAAAAGTAATTTCTCATAAGAAGAATTTTGGTCGGGCGATGAATATTTTTAATTACAATAATGACCTTTTAATTGATACAGAGAGTGGATTTTATTCCCTGGACCTTATTACAAACGAATTTACAAAGAAGGCAATCGATTTTGGAAGGCATGTGGTGGCCTACGATTCTATAAGTGCAGATTTTTGGACTTGGAATGAAAAAGTTTTACGAAGGGAAGGAAATGAAGGTGAGAGTGGAAAAGGAGAAAATGTTTTGAGTGATGTTGATATACGATTGATTTACTTTGATGGGGAAGGAAATTCCTGGTTTGGCACAAACGGCAATGGACTCTATAAATATTATGCACGAGATTTTGATCGATGTGCTTCTGAAAAATTAACGGCTGTAACGGCTATCGAGATGGATCGGTCTGGAGCTACCTGGATTGGCTCACAGATAAAGGGGATTTGGAAGATTCATAAAGGAAAGATTAAGAATTATTCCCTGGGCGATGCAAATGAGGTGGCAGTAATGGATATAAAGCAAAGCCCTCAAGGTGAGATTTGGGTAGCTTCTTATGGAGGCCTTGGTAAGTATGATTCCATTAAGGATAGTTTTACATGGTACAGAAGAGAGCATGGCTTATCAAGTCAGTACATTACGAGTTTAGCATTTGATCAGGAAGGTGGAGTTTGGTGTGGAACAAGTGGAGTAGGATTAAACTATTTTAACAAGAGTGAAGTTAAGTCCTATTCCATTGACGAGGGCTTGCTGGGAAGAAATATCTCTTCCATATTCTATTATAACAAGACAAAAACGTTGTACGCAGGTTCGGAATTTGGTCTCAATGCTATCCAAAGTGGAAAGATTACAGAGATTCAAGTTCCTGAATTAGTTAATACTTCCATTTTATCAATTCATTCATTCAGGGACTCATTAATTATGTTGGGCTCGTCAGGAGCCGGTATCGCCTTTCTTGACCCTGTTTCAAACAATACGAAATTGATTAATACCAGAGATGGCTTGCCCTCTGATTTTATTTATTTTGTTTCCTCTGATGAGGAAGGCCGTTTGTGGGTGGGAACAGAAAAGGGGATAAGTCGGCTAAGGCTTAATAACCAACTTGAGATTGTAGAGAACTTACACTACGGCCATGAAAATGGTCTTACGGGCGTGGAGGTTAACCAAAATGCATTTTTTCTGGGTAGGGAAAAGTATTTTGGACTAATCGATGGCGTTTATCAATACAATGATTTACCAAAGAATACTCAGCACCATTCATATAGTCTTCATCTTACTGACGTAGAAATTTTTTATGGTCAATTTTCAAGTAGAGATTTTGCAGACAGTTCATTTGGCTTTTTTAAAATTCCATTTCAGCCGGCACTTCCACCCGATAAAAATCATATCACTTTTCAATTCAATCGAATAGACAAGCGCTACCCCAATTCGATCAAGTATAAGTATTTGCTTGAAAATTTTGATAAGACTTGGTCCATGCCCACACCGGTAGGCCAGGTAACCTATAGTAATCTTCCCCATGGTGCTTACGTCTTAAATGTATTGGCTACAAATGAGCAAGGCAGTTGGGATTCAAAACCACTTCGATATAGTTTCATCGTCAAGACTCCATTCTATAAAACAACTGCGTTTATTTTTGGAATGATTATTTTGACGCTGGGGTCAATTAGCTTATTTTTTTATTTTCGAGTGCGAAAGAATGTGCGCAAGGTATTGGAGATCGAAAGGATACGGCAGCGAGAGCAAGATAGTCTACGTAAAGAAATAGCAAGAGACTTCCATGATGAAATGGGTAACCAATTGACGAGGATTATCAATTATATTAGCTTGATCAAGCTAAATGGAAATGGTCATGCTATTGATTTGTACAATAAGGTCGAAGATTCTGCAAAGTATTTGTATACCGGGACAAAAGATTTCATTTGGAGTATCGATCCGGTCAATGATGAATTGGTGAAGCTATTTATACATATTCGGGATTTTGGAGAGAAGTTGTTTGAGGAAAAGGGAATTAAATTCAGGGCATACAATGAAATTAAAGAGTCGGTCAAAATACCGTACGGTTATAGTCGCGAAGCAAATCTTATCATGAAGGAAGCCATGACCAATGCGTTCAACCATTCGAAAGCTGAAAATGTATCTTTCATGCTTCGGCAGGACACTGATAAGTTTGAGTTTTTATTGAAGGATGATGGGGTGGGGTTTAATATTGGTGATGTTGCTCGTCTTAATGGAATCAAAAATATGCGTACAAGAGCAGAACGCATGCACACGGTATTACGTATTCAAAGCAGTACTCGTGAAACAGGTACAACTATAATTCTCATTTTATCGAAAACTAAAACTACTACCCATGGCAGTCCCTTTCAAAAAAAGAGTCTTAATCATTGAGGATGATTCTGAAATTCGCGCAAGTTTCACGCTGATCGTAAATAGCTCTCAAAAGTTTTTTGTGGTGAATTCGTATTCTAATTGTGAGGAGGCAATTAAGCATCTGAATAATGACCGCCCAGATATCGTATTGATGGACATTGAACTTCCGGGTGGGATGAATGGAATTCAAGGAACTAAAATCATTAAGGATAAAAATCCGCATGCCGACATTGTCATGGTCACTATTTATGAGGACAGTGAATTGGTGTTTGAGGCCTTAAAATCAGGCGCTTCCGGATACATTACCAAAAGTTCGAATTATATGGAGCTGTTATCTGCATTGGATGAAGTAATCAAGGGCGGTGCACCCATGAGCAGTAAGATAGCAAGATTGGTTATCGATAACTTTCATGTTAATCCGAATAGCCCATTGACGAAACGAGAGACAGAGATTTTATCTCTGATTGCGGAGGGCAAAACGTATACACAGATTTCAGAGGAGCTATTTATTTCAAAGGAAACCTCCAAGACCCACATTAAAAATATTTACTCCAAGCTACAGGTCAAGAGCAAGTCTGAGGCTATCGCCAGGGCGAATATGGATAAGTTAATTTAGACTCATCATCTCTAAGTAAATTAAAAGCCCTTTTTTCTGGGCTTTTTTAATTTATATTTTTTCCTCTTGACTCCCTCTGATTCCGTCAATCAATTTCTTTTGCAAAGCCTAAGACTATTCCTTAGTTTACAAAATATTTTAAATACAATTTCATGAAATCAATACTGCTACTCCTCATAGTTGTTTTTTCTTCGCTTAGTGGATTTAGCCAGAAAAAGAAACTCATGACTCAACCTCAATCCGGTTCTTCGCCAATTGATACAAAAGTTTCTGGAATGAAAAAGTATGATGGTTATGTTGAATTTTACTATGATGAAAAGCAGGATAAACTATTTCTGGCTATTGATAAACTCAATTCAGAATTTCTTTACGTTCAGGGGCTGACTGCCGGAATTGGTTCCAATGATATTGGGCTAGACAGAAATCAGATTGGCCGAGAGCGGATAGTTAAGTTTGAGCGAAGAGGGCCAAAAATAGTATTAATAGAACCCAACAGTTTTTATAGAGCTGTCAGTGATAGTCAGGCAGAGCGCAAGGCAGTAGAGCAATCGTTTGCCCAATCCATTCTATGGGGCTTTCCCATAGTGGCAGAGGATGGAAATAAAATATTAGTGGAAGCTTCTGATTTCTTTATGCAAGATACCCATGGAGTAGCAAGCCGTTTGAAAGACATGAAACAAGGAAATTATGTGTTAGATAAATCGCGGTCTGCATTTTATACTGAGCGGATAAAAAATTTTCCACAGAACTCTGAATTTGAAGTCACTTTAACTTTTACAGGTGAAGCTAGTGGGGAATATATTGAGAGTGTTGTGCCAACATCATCAGCAGTTACTATTCGACAACACCATTCCTTTGTTCAACTCCCAGATTCCAATTTTAAATCACGGAAGTTTGATCCTCGTTCGGGTTATTACAATTTATCCTATTATGATTATGCAACTCCAATCAATGAGCCTATTGAAAAGCGGATGATCACTCGGCACCGACTTGAGAAGAAGAATCCAACGGCCACATTAAGTGAGCCTATTAAGCCAATCATTTATTATATGGATCCAGGCGCTCCGGAGCCAATACGATCAGCCTTAATGGAAGGTACCAGTTGGTGGAATCAGGCTTTTGAAGCAGCCGGATACAAAGATGCTTTTCGGGTAGAACTATTGCCTGAAGATGCAGATCCGATGGATGTTCGTTACAATTTGATTAATTGGGTTCATCGTTCAACACGAGGTTGGTCGTATGGCGGAGGAGTAACCGATCCAAGGACTGGAGAAATCATTAAAGGCCATGTTGTTCTGGGTTCACTGCGTGTCAGGCAGGATTTCTTAATTGCTGAAGGTTTGCTTGCACCGTATGAAGATGGAAAGCCAGTATCAAAGGAGATGGAGCAACTTGCACTCAATCGACTAAAGCAATTGGCTGCCCATGAAGTTGGACATACTCTCGGTCTGGCACATGCCTATTCATCAAGTTCAGAGGGCCGTTCTTCGGTGATGGATTATCCTCAGCCCCTTGCCAAATTGATTAATGGAAAGATCGATGTGAGTAACGCTTATGATGACAAAATCGGAGAATGGGATAAAGTGGCGATCACTTTTGGCTACCAGGATTTTCCGGATGGAACCAATGAAGAGAAAGCGCTCAATGAGATCATACAGAATTCCCTAAAGAATGACCTAACCTTTCTTTCTGATCAGGACGCACGACCGATGGGAAGCGCTCACCCCTTTACCCATCTGTGGGACAATGGAAAAGATGCAGCCGATGAACTCAACAGAATGTTGGAAGTTCGGTCTGTCGCATTAAAGAATTTTGGTGAAAGGAATATTAAAATGGGAATGCCTATGGCAATGTTGGAGGAAGCTTTGGTGCCCATGTACTTCTATCATCGCTATCAGACAGAAGCAGCTGCCAAGTTAATCGGAGGTTTAAATTACCGCTATGCGTTGAGAGGTGATGGGCAAGTGGTAACAGAATTTGTCTCAGGAGAGCAACAACAAAAAGCTCTTGATGCGCTGATCAAAACAGTTTCTCCGGCTAACCTTATGTTGCAAGAGAGTTTATTGAAGATTATTCCACCGCGCCCATTGGGATACGATCGACACAGAGAAGTGATCAAGATTAGGACCGAACTTACTTTTGATGCTTTGTCAATGGCGGAGACGGCCGCGGACATGACCTTTTCCTTAGTACTTCATCCGGCCAGAGCAAATCGTTTAGTGGAATACCATGCCCGTGATGGAAAGCAGCCAAGTTTGGAAAACATTATTGACAAGTTAATTAACGGAACCATCAAGTCTCCGGTGAAGTATGGATACGAAGGAGCGGTGCAGATGACGGTCAACTATGCCTTGTTGATTAAATTGACAAAGTTGGCATTGAATAAGAGTGCATCGTCACAAAGCAGAGCAATTGCAATCTTGAAAATTGATCAACTTAAATCTTGGCTTACCACACAGTCGAAAGCTACAGCAGACGAAGCATGGCGCGCACACTATTCCTATTTATTAATGAAGATTAATAAGCTGCAGGATGATCCAGATGAGTACAAGCAAGAAAACCTATTGGAGGCCCCACCTGGCCAGCCTATTGGAATGGATGAAGAGTTTTGTGGGAATTGAAGCTTTCTTTTGTGGGATCAATTGCTTAATCTGAAATGCATTGATTTCTTCAACCCTTTCTATTTTTAGCACCTAAACGACTTTCACGACCATCTTCTTTCGATTCATTTACCATTAAAAAACGTAACTTTCTCCTACATTAAACCCCAAAAACCTATGAACACCAACAAATTTCTGATGGGTACCGTAGCAGGCGGTATCACTTTTTTTCTGGTCGGCTATATTATTTACGGCCTCGCCTTAATGAGTTTTTTCGAGGCTCACGCAGGCTCTGCGACAGGAGTATCGAAAGTGGATATGGTGTGGTGGGCTCTTATCTTAGGCAATATGTCATCGGCCGCATTGTTGTCTTACATTTTTCTAAAGTGGGCCAATATTAGTTCGTTTGGCAGCGGAGCGAGTGCGGCAGCAATCATCGGATTCTTTATGTCTTTAAGCTACAACATGGTAAATTTTGCAACCACCAACGCCATGGACATGACAGGCGCCTTCGCGGATGTAGCAGTGAGCGTTGTTTATTTTTCTATCGGAGGAGGAGTAATCGGAGCTGTGTTAGGAATGGGAAAAAAAGTTAGTCTATCATAAAGATTTAACCAACTTACGCATCCACAAAATTATCGCAGGAATTATTATCCGGTTCAGGCTCTCTCAAGTACGAACAGATTAATGCAGAGCCATTTCATACCCACACCACACCAGTAAGTATTATAGAATTGCATATACAACGTGAAAGTGATCAGCTAGGCACAAGAGCATTGATTTTAAAATAATATTTGGCTTACTAGCGACACAATGAATAAGCTAAGTAGAAACCATCCTATGAAACCTTGAAGAATAGTAATGTATCTCGCTAGTCCCTTGGTTGGTATTTCTCCAAACCCAAGGGTGACAAAAGAATTTAAACTTAGTGTTATAGCATTTAAGAGACTCAACATAAAACCTCCTATAAGCACAAAAATTTGTCGACTTATTCCTTTCTTATTGCTACGTACAACTTTTCTAAAGTTTTCAATTAAACGGGATTTCGCCTGAATATCCCATGTAGATGGGAAAAAGAAATAAAACGCTGAAAAAAGCAAGATGATGTAAATAGAAATAATTGCGGCTCTAACCGGATCAGTTCCATAGAGCGTATAAAACTTTAACAGTTGATTTAATTTAATTCTAAGGTACTGATCCAGGGAAGGATTTCGTGAATATCCATATTTTAATTGTGCTAGCTCCAAGTCCTTGATTGCAATGTAAACCTGATTTGCTGAGACAATATCTCCTGATGTTTTAAACTCATCAAAGAATTTTTTATAAAACTTTAAGAATGTCTTATAGGTCAAAAGGTCAGCAATTTGTTCTTCAGATTTACCAGTGTAATAAGGTTTTGTTCTTCCGTAATCTTCGGTGAGTATGCCCAACCTAGAGGAAGAGATATCATTCCAAAGTATCTTATTGTCCTCAGTTGGTATCCGGAAGACGCCCATCCCTAATTTTTGAAATTGATTATAGTAAAGCTTTAAGGATTGAATGGTTTGTCCAAGATTTAAAGACAAATCAGTATTTATTATATTATTTGTAAGGGTAAATGATTTAACTCTTTCAAGGACATTGATTGTCAATGAAGGCACAACAGTGGAATCGTCAACATTAGTAAATGTATTACTGTTGAAATAAAAATTTTCAGAATTCACATAAAGATTCCCCTCTGATTCCTTAAAGCGGAATGTGTTACTATCCAAGTTCAGATAAAGAGCTTCAGAATGAATCCAGAATGAGTGAGGCCATCCATCAGTCCTTATTGTTTTTGGTAAATAAATTTCGCACCCTACTAATGAAGTGATTCCATCATCCTTAACAAGGAGATTCAATCCATCGTTTAATTTGCTTCTTTTTATTGAAAGCTCTATAGGAACATTGCCCTTATTAATGATTATAGTTAGCCCCTTGTTGATTCTAATTGAATCGAAATTCCATATAACCAATTGACCTTCAAAAGCGTCAGGCATTAACCCACTTGTCTCGATTCGAAGTCCCTTTTTAAACCAGAAGTGTTTCAGATCTAAGCCATTCTCAAATCGACAATTAGAAATAATAACCTTTCGATTTATAATAATGAGCGAGTCTTCCAGTGGTATTATATTTCCAAGCTTAGTTATAGCATAGCTATGAAGATCGGTCTTACTAAGGAAGTCTGTATTTGTAACTTTATAGACAGTGGTATCACCACTTAAAAGATCATCGATTAAATCAGATTGCTTTTTCGTATTCTGTGCCTCTAAATATGAAAATGAGAAGAGGAACACGGTTGAAATAAGTAGTCTAGCAATATTCATTGATTTGAAACTTAGTTTTAGAAAGTGACTAACAAATTAGAAATCTTCAGTCAGTATTAAGAGGGTTGTTTCTCCAAGCTATTAAGATTTTCCCATCTCCTCCAACGCCTTGACAAACAGATCCAACTCAGCGGGTGTGGTATAAAGGTTAGGTGAAATGCGGCAGCCAAAAACATTCTGACCATCAATGGCTACGGTAAAAATTTTATATTTTGTCATCAAGGTATCGGCAAGGTCTTTGGGTTTCATTCCTTTGATGCCCACATTGGCAATACCACACGAGCGTTTTGGATCAACCGGAGTATTGACAATGACATGCGGAAGGTTTCTTACTTTCGAGGTCCAGTAATTTTGAAGGTAGCGAAGGCGCGCTTCTTTTCGTTCACCTCCAATTTTATGATGGAAGTCAACCGCATCGCCAATGGCAAGGTCGGTATGCACGGGATGCGTGCCAATATGATTTAAGCGATAAATGTCATCGTCTTTCTTATCTCCTTCTGCGAGCAAAGGCCACACTTTTCCTGCATTTCCTTTTTTAACATAAAGCATTCCAGAACCCAACGGTGCACTCAGCCATTTATGTAAACTTGAACCGTAGTAGTCACAATCCAAATCAGGAAGAGAGAATTGGAAATGTGCAAAAGCATGCGCGCCATCTACCATTACCTGCACTCCTCTTTTATGGGCCATGTCACAAATTTTTCGGATTGGTAAAATCTGTCCTGTAATATTGACCATATGACAAACCATGAGCAACTTGGTCTTCTCGGTGATGGCTTTTGAGTAAAGCTCTACAATCTCCTCATCAGAAGAAGGATGATTGGGGACTGAAACAATTTTATTAATGACACCATGTCTTTTTGCGATCTGCTTGAACATCTCCAGCATAGCACCATAGTCCTGTTCTGCCATGACGGCTTCATCTCCGGCCTTCCAATCCATACCACCAATGATCATGTCCAATGATTCTGTGGCGTTGCGGGTAATGATCAATTCTTCGGGTGAGCAGCCACCAAGGTTTGCAAGTTTGGCAGCCACGGCCTTTTTATTATCCCATTGCACCGTACGCATGTAGTACGAGCCTTGATAGTTGATCTCGCGTATATGACGGATAAGATTTGCCAACGTTTCTTCTGGAAGAAAACAGTAGTATCCGTTTTCAAGATTGATGTAGTCAGGTTTTAATTTATAACCCCCACGAATACTTGCCCAGAAGTCTTCATCTTTCGCGACCTCGACTGAAGGTAAATGACTGACTTTGCTTATCAGACTTTCCAACGTGGCCAGGCCAGGGGTAATGCCTAAGCCTAAGTAGGTGAAGCTTTTTAGAAATGATCTTTTGTCCATGCGCGTAGAAGTTGAATTGTATTGAAAATATAATCTTAGTTTTTCGCTAAAGCAATCTTCTTTATTTCATCGATTACCATAGTGACTTCATCTTCGGTATTGTAGACAGACAAACCCAGGCGGGTGACTCCTCCCTTTTCCAGCAATCCTAAAGTTTCTATGGTGCGGATAGCGTAGAAATGACCATCCCATGCACAAATATTTTTCTTTGCCAGTTGTTCACAAACCTGATGAGGGTTTTTTCCATCAAGGGTAAAAGAAACGGTTGGTGTTCGTGAAGGTTTACTGAAATCCTGTCCGATGACGGTAAGTCCTGGTATTGATTTAAGCCCTGCATAAAGCCGACTTGCCAATGCGTGCTCATGTGCTGCAATATGTTGATATGCATCAACAAGTTTTTCTCTTATCGAGTTACCTGTTCCAAGGTTGGCCAGAAAATCCACAGCAGCAGAGACACCTTCCATAGCGGCAAAATTAGGAGTGCCGGTTTCAATGCAATAAGGAGCTATCTGACCTGCTGTTCTGAGGCGATCGGTTGGCACCCGATCCAACAACCCGGGTTTGCTATAAAGAAAACCAAGATGCGGACCATAAAATTTGTATGCAGAGCATAAAAGAAAATCACAACCCACCGCCTGCACATCAATAGAGAAGTGAGGTGCGTAGTGAACCGCATCCAACAGTAGCCAGGAATTACATTTATAGGTAAGTTCACGTACCAACTTGAAATTATTTACTGTGCCAATGGAATTGGCAGACATACCCATACAGACAAGACGGGTATCCTCATTAATTTTTGAAGCAAAATCCTCGTAATCCAAAACCCCGGTGGGGAGAAGCTTTACTTCGCGTACGATAACGCCAGCATCTCTCAGCGTAAGCCAGGGCCCACGATTAGCTTCATGATCCAATTGAGTAATGAGTACCTCATCTCCCGCCTTGAGAATACGAGACAATCCTCTGGCAAGGGCAAAACTCAACGTGGTCATGTTGTGGCCAATTGAAATGGTCTCTGGCCCGCTTGCACCTAAAAGTGCGGCCATCGAGTCACGCATACGATCGATCACCTGAACGGTCTCCTGGGTAGTAATAAATGCTCCATGTGAATTGGCATTTGAGTTTTTATAGTAATGCGAAATGGCATCGATTACGGATTGGGGAACTTGCGTTCCCGCAGGGCCATCGGTGAAAACCATTGGCATGCCATTATGCTGGCGCTGTAGCGATGGAAACTGTTTACGAGTAGTGATTACATCAAATACTTTGTTTGTCATAGGGATAGCCGGGTTAGGTCCTGATCAAAAAGCTAAATTTATTGAATTGACAGCGATTAAAAAGCGTTTTTATTTTAACCAGCGACATGTAATAAGTGCATTAATTTCAACCGTTGCCAATTCCTGCCAACCTTGATTATAAGCCACTCCTGTAATCTATGTAACTATCCAAATACTTTTTTATACTTTAGTCTGGTTATCTTTCGCATTCAAACTTGATATCATAATGCCTCATTTTTTTCAAACTTTAAGTAAAGGACTATTGTGCAGCATTGTTCTCGCACTGTTCTTACCTCTTGTGCTTTCGGCTCAGGAGGATAAGGAGCTGGCTCCTGTTTCATCTACGTATGCGATAACCAATGTTAACATCATTCAATCTCCGGGCCGAAGGATTGATTTGGGAACAGTTGTTGTGAAAAATGGATTGATTATGTCTGTAGGAAAAGGAGTGACCATACCGCCTGAGGCGATTATCATTAAGGCTGACTCCATGTTTGTCTATGCGGGCTTCATTGATGGACTCACGCGAGCTGGGGTAAATAAACCGAAGGAGGAGAACAAAGATAAAGTCAAAGATCCTGGTAATCCTCCTCCCGACAGAGCTGGAATTACTCCACAACTGGAAGTTCGGAGTTTTTTAAATCCTTCCGATAAAGCATTAGAGGAATTGCGAAACATCGGGTTTGCTGTTGCGCAAGTGGTACCACATGGGAATTTATTACCCGGTCAGGCCGCTCTGGTTCTTACAGGTGGCTCATCAACCGATGCGATTCTATTGTCCAATAAAACAGCGCTTTATTCAGAATTGACGGGCTCCGGTAGTGTTTACCCGAATACTATTCTTGGCATCATGGCCAAGTGGCGCGAGTTATACAGGCAGGCCACTCAGGCAAAATTGTATGAGTCACTCTATGCTTCAAATCGTACGGGTTTAGAAAGGCCCGTAGCCGACAAAACATTAGAAGCTTTTTATCCGGTGATTGATCAAAAATTACCTGTTCTTTTTAAGACCGAAAAATTGTTGGATATACACCGGGTATTCGCTTTAAAAAATGATTTAGGATTCTCGTTGATCATTACCGATGTGAAAGAAGGCTGGCCGAT
>JANNRV010000128.1:0-78540 GCA_031401775.1 Bacteroidia bacterium
CACGCAGCCATTGGACGGCTGCGCCCGCGATAAATACACTACCCTCCAACGCATATTCAACTTTACCATCAATTCCCCAGGCGATCGTGGTGATTAATCCATTTTTCGAGTATTGAATTGTAGTGCCTGTATTCATCAGCATAAAGCACCCTGTACCATAGGTATTCTTAGCCATTCCAGGTTGGAAGCACGCTTGTCCAAACAAGGCAGCCTGTTGATCGCCAGCAACTCCGGTGATTGGAATGGAGCTCCCTTCATAGGTCCAATTTCCAAAATGAAAAGCGGACGGTTTTACTTCCGGCAACATTGATTTGGGAATTCCCAATTCACTCAACATTTTTTCATCCCACTTCAGACTACGAATATTATAGAGCATGGTGCGTGATGCATTTGAATAATCTGTTGCATGAACCTTGCCGCCTGTAAGTTTCCAAATCAACCAAGTATCAATTGTTCCAAAGGCAAGCTCACCCTTTTCGGCTTTCTGTTTGGCACCGGCTACATTTTCCAGAATCCACTTCACCTTTGTCGCTGAGAAATAAGAATCGATTACTAAACCTGTGTTTTGACGAACATAATCAGTCAATCCTTTTTCTTTAAGCTGCTCACAAATGGACGCTGTCCTTTTGTCTTGCCATACTATTGCATTGTATATTGGTACTCCTGTTTTTCTATCCCACACAACCGTAGTCTCGCGTTGATTGGTGATTCCAATGGCCGAAATCAATGAAGGCTTAATATTATTTTCACGGATCAACTTCAAGAGCATCGATTGCTGGGTCTCCCAAATTTCTTCCGGATCATGCTCAACCCAACCCGAATTAGGATAATGCTGAGTAAACTCTTGCTGTGAGATTGCCTGAATTTGGCCTTGTTCATTAAAGAGTACGGCTCTTGAACTAGTTGTTCCCTGATCGAGAGAGATGATGTATTTCATAAATGCACGATGTATGATTTACGATGTACGAATTCAACCATGCTGATTTTCATTTGCCCACAATCTTAAAATATTGTTTGATGAATAAAAGCGCCAAGCAATCCACCAATAATTGGCCCGACTACCGGAATCCATGCATAACTCCAATCGGAATCTCGCTTTCCCGAGATGGGCAAAATAAAGTGAGCAAGGCGAGGTCCAAGATCACGGGCAGGATTAATGGCAAAACCTGTAGTGCCACCTAAACTTAGACCAATAGAAATAATTAATGCACCTACCACCAATGGGTTCAATCCCTCGGCAAAACTATTGGCACCCAGAATTAATAATCCTAAGATAAGAACAGCAGTAGCTAAAATTTCACTGATCAAGTTTGGAACGGCAGATCGAATGGCAGGGGCTGTACAAAAAACAGCAAGTTTGGTTGAAGCATCGTCTGTTCTTTTCCAATGAGGAAAGAATTGTATCCACACGACTATTGCACCCACAAACGCTCCCAGAAGCTGAGCCAGACAATACATGGGAACTTCACTCCATTCAAAGTTACCGGAATAGGCCAGCGCTATGGTCACCGCAGGATTCAAATGTGCTCCGCTGATAGCGCCTACAGCATATATGGCAAAAGTTACGGCAAGCCCCCATCCTATTACAATGGTAAACCAACCGGCATTTTCCGCTTTCGTTCCCTTTAAAACGACAGAGGCTACTACGCCATTACCTAAGACAATTAATAATAGGGTGCCAAAGAATTCCGCAAGATAAGGACTCATAGTATTAATCGATTTATCGTTTTGGTAAATAAATTTAATGTCCAGAAGAAGTCAACTGTATTTCCTGATCAATCGGCTTAGCTTTTATGAATAAGGTAGCAAGCGCTGCGAGTATCAATAGGATACCTGCAAATAACACGGCATAGTTACTGTTGTTATTCAAAATATTTTTAAGAATGTAACCGAACGTAACCGTCTGTAAAATCATTGGCACGACAATCATCATATTGATAATACCCATATACACACCATAACGCTCTTTAGGGATATTACCCACCACCAGTAAGTAAGGTATGCCCATCATACTAGCCCAACCGATACCAAAACCTGTGATAGCCGGAAAAAGTAAATATTTATTCTCAATAAATGGAAAGATCAAAAAACCAGTAGCGGCCAAGAGCAAACATGTAAAATGAACCATCTTCGCAGATGATTTCTTCACAAACCAAACTAATACAAATGCAGATAGGAAAGTAACTATGTTATACCAACCATTTACCAAGCCTGTCCAACTAACTGCCTGCTCATACAAGGCTGGGTTCTCCGTTGGAGTCGATTTCCACACAGACAAGCCAATACTCTTGGAAGCATTTTGCCAATAACAAAACAAGGCATACCATTGAAAAAGGTACACTAAGGCCAACTGCCACATCACTCGTGGCATATCCAAGATCGCTTCCACGATTTCAATATTTTGAGCAAACAGTATTTTTGTTATGGAATTATTCTTTACCGAGTTCAATACATTTCTCAGAAGCGATTTATAAAAAAAAGAAGGAAGCAAAAGGATGACCAACATCGTGTAGGCAACCACCGATGTAACTATTGAAATTAAAAACTGCCATACCAGATGTGGCTGGCCCTCATTCTTCCTCTTAATCTCCGCGATTTCATCCTTTGAAGGTGGAATTTCCGGAGTTGTGTGCATACTCCACCATATGGTACCTATTGAACATACTGAGCCCAAAAAGAAAGAAGCGAAAACCCAATTGGGTATTGCACCTGATCTACCAATAATCAGTAACGGAAACACAAAAAGTGAAACGTTGGCAAGGGTTTGCCCAAGGCCGGTAAAAAAGCTTTGTGTCTGAAAACCTGTTGGTCGCTGTTCATCATTCAGTTTATCAGCAATAAAGGCACGGTAGGGTTCCATGGCTGTGTTATTGCCAACGTCCAATATCCACAGTAAACCTGCTGCCATCCACAAGGCGCTACTGAATGGAAAAAATAAAAGGCAAACGCTACACAACATAGCTCCTATAAAAAAATACGGCTTCCGTCTACCAAATCGTGGATGCCACGTCTTATCGCTCAGTGCGCCAATAATAGGCTGTATTAATAACCCTGTCACAGGTCCCGCTAAATTGAGCAATGGTATCTCATCAGGGCTTGCACCCAGGAAGTCGTATATGGGATTAACTGCACTTTGCTGAAGTCCAAAACTATACTGGATGCCGAAGAAGCCAACATTCATATTAATGATTTGTGCGAAGGTGAGCTTTGGTTTTTGTAAAGACATGCCAGATATGTTAAGACTTAATTTATTCACACTTCAGCAAGCACTTTACAAACGTCTTGTTCTATTCCACGTCACTGCGTGTCTTCAACCTTGCACTAATAAAATCACCTATCGCTCTTCCCTGAATTTTACCTGCTTCACAAGCCGGAAAATAGTGAATACCACCGTACACTCTGCTGACCGCAGCTTCCTCAGCAGCTTTCAAGAAAGATTCAAACTTTCGTGGATTCATACCATATTCTACTTCAGTAGAATCGGTGAACGAATAATTATCCCCAAACAATTTTGTAAGGGTAACGGCCGCAGAGGTTGAAATCACACTATGCCCACTCGTGTATTCCGGAAAAGGAGGAGTTTGCAGCAATGGCGTCCATTCTTCATCAATGTATTGATTAATATAAGATTCAGGACGGATCAATCGGCTTCTGTATTTCTCGTCCCAACAACTAATGAAGCCTTCACTTAAGGCAATAGATACATGAACATAGGCTTCAGAAGCTTTAAAAATATCAGCCTTACTTTGGCTGCATACGACTCGCGTGATGTTCATCCAGTGTCCACCAGGAGAAATCTTCTTCGTGGCAAACATGACGTGTCCTTTCACATTCATTACAAAAGGATTGCAATCCCAAAAACTCGCAATTTCACTTTGTTCTTCAGTCAAGCCTTTTCCAATCAGATAAACCTGTTCTGCTTCCTTATAAAATTTACTTTTCTTATCAACAGCAAACGGAGTAGGACGTTCAGGTTTGAATTGTCCTGCCGAATCAATAATAAATGTTCTGATTTTATTCCAATGAGGCTCTACCGCATCCATGTAAGCAGGAGGTGTAGGCTTCCAGGTGGCAGGATCATTTAATATAGAATATTTAGGAAAAGACCTGCTCTGTTTGTAATTGTCTTTAGAAGACCAGGCAATAATGTGATCCGCTACCTTTGTCCCATATTCAATAGATCGATTATAAACATCATCCGGAACTCCTGCCTCTTTGAACTTCAGCATTACGCCAGTGTAGTACGCATCTATCTTATCTTCTGAAAACACTAAAGTCCTTCCCACTCGTAAAATTGCCTGGACTGAAGCGAGTGGAAAACAATATTCGTCCTCTGGCTCTGGTTGTGGAACCGGCTCCAAGCCATGCAGTTGACCCGCAAGGGATTGAAAACTTTTATTCTGTGGTATTAATGCTTCATAACCAGCGATGCTTGTATACGCATAGATACGACTGGCGACCGGGGGTGAAAAGATATCGTGGACAATGACATCCGTTATTTTTTTTAGCGAAGCATGGATGACCTCCGGGTCTCTTGTTATGGTCTTATAGTCTTTTTGTGGACCAGAGCAGGATACAAGCAAACCCACTAAAAGCCCTACAATCCAATACTCATTTTTTTTTACTAGCCGATTCATCATTACTTATTTTACTATAAAATTTACTCTTGAAACACCAACACCTTTTATTTCAAGAGACTTCCAGTTTTTGGGAAGTTTATTTTTAGTTTGTTGAATCCCCATGTCTGTAATTTGTAATCCTCCAAAGCCAAAAATAACAGACTGAAGCATACCCCCTGCCCCCGTAGCAAAGTAGGGATTCGTCCCTCCTGCTGTTTCCGAAAGAATTCCAAAAGGCGGAACCTCATTGGGCCTGTAGCTTTTCATAAAAATATCATAAGCCTTTTCAGCATTGCCAAGCCGGGAATAAAGTGTAGCCAAGACAGCTTGACCCATGGCAGGACCATTGGGTGAAAAGCGAGGCTCGTAATACTTAAGGTCTTTTTCGATTTGAACCTTATCTATGATAATATCTAGAGGATAGGCAAGAAGGTTAACATCGACCTGTTTGATGATGACACCATTATAAGATGCATTTTCGCGGGTTGTTCCATCAGGGAATTTGAGAATTGGAATATTCTGAGCCACATGCTCCCAATCGGGATTTGGTGTAACTCCATTTTCTTTGGCAGCTTGGCTTGCGTAACGTAGCACTGTGATTGCCATTCCATTGGTGAATGCATTGTTGTCTATATTCTCTTCCCACTCATTCGCACCAATTACATTATTGATTTCATACTTTCCGGGGCCCTTGCGTTCAACACGACTAGACCAAAAATCGGCTACTTCTTTAAGAATTGGATATCCCCGCTCCCGTAACCATTGCTTGTCTTTTGTTACCTGATAATATTTCCAGGCAGCCCAACCAACGCAACCTGTAATGTGTTGTTGGAACGGACCTGTCAGCGCCCATACAGGTGTATCCTCAGAACCCTGATCTGAAGACTCCCAAGGAAACATCACTCCTTGATATCCGTGTGAAAATGCATTCTGTCTCGCTGCTCCTAATCTTTGAAAACGATATTCTAAAATAGATTTTGCAATATCAGGTTGAAGTGCCAGCAATGGAGGATACATCCAAAGCTCCGTATCCCAGAATACGTGACCATTATAGCCAAGACCTGAAAGGCCCATGGGAGATAAACTATATCCCGTTCCTTCTCTTACAAAAGAATATAAATGATACAACGCAAACCGAACATCCTTCTGGACTTGCAAGTCTCCATCTACCACAATATCACTCTTCCACAATTTAGCCCAGGCTTCTTCATGTCGTTGCAAGAGTCGCTGGGCCCCTTCCAACTTTGCGAAAATAGTTAATCGCTCTGCCTCATTAAGTGCGTCTTCGTAATGCTCGGTAGAAGTAGCAGATGATACAATACTAAATGTATAGGTCTCCCCAGCTTTCAAAAACTTAACAAATTTTGCGAGGTGCATATTATAGTCCCAATCCTCATGAATCAAATCAGGCTCCTGCCCATGAGGCTCTGAAAATATAAAACTATTGCTAGCCGCAACGGTATGTTTTCCCGAAGGGCTTTTGGCCACAGAAGTCAACAGTGGAATGGTAACATGAGGTCGGTCAATTTCACTGTAAAGGTTTCGTATATCCATGAGGTGATTAGGTGCTTCAATTACACTCATTGGTGTGATCCTGACATTTTTCTTGGCCGTAATTTCTACCATTGTCAATGACGTATAGGGTAAATGACGAAGCGCCATCATGGTATGTTTCACACTTACTTTATTTCCAACATCAAAGGTGGTGGTGAGTGCGGCCTTTTTCATATCCAACACCTGACGGTAATTGGATATATCTCGCAAGGATATTCTGGTACTATCCACGTCAAGATTCATATTGACATGATTAAACGTTTTAAGAATATTTGATACGCGTCCGCGTTGATAATAATCATAAACCCCATTAAGTACTACGTCCTTTACCTTCATTGGCTCAGGTGATGAAACCAAGCCAATCATACCATTCGCTACAGTAACACCATAATAATTATTAGGATCAATTGCTTTGGCTTCAATAATCCAATCCGGGGAAGATTGGCCAATTAATTGAAAAGGGGCACAAAAGAATAAAGCAACGAATAGATTTCTCATTTTTTAATCAATTTATAACCATAAACGGCATCATTATTCCGAACAGCGAGGTAAACCTTTTTACCATTTATATTAATTCCTTCCAAACTCCTTACTTCGCCTTTGATCAACCATCCTGTTTTAGACTGAGGCAATGCTTCAAATGATTTGCCTTTATTTCTCAGTACGGTTCCATAACTCCCATCATACTTGCCCATCTGAATATTTATAGGAAAAAAGTTTGATCCAAGAATCAAGTCGGGCAGCTTGTCCTGATCAACATCATCCACTAATATCGACATTGTTGGTGAAAACTGAGCTGCTTTCGGCAAAGCTGACATTTTAAATTTACCACCCCCTAAATTCTCAATAATCATGCTTTCCAGTCTATTTACTTCAAATTTTTCAGCAGTTTTCAACTCCTCTTCATTGAAAATGTCATCAAATTCAGCCTCCCCAAACTTCGCATAAGAGAGGTACTTCTTTTTTAACCCCGGCAATTGCTTTGTTAATTCGTCACGCGTATGAAAAGGATATTCTTTTCCATTCATGTAATGCGTGAGAATCTGTTCAATAGTCTCATTATTGTCAAAATCCTTCACGTACATTCTTAGCGGTTCGACAGTTGAAGCTTTTAGCTTTGAATTTAATCCCAGGTTACCTCCTACCAAATCCATATCGCCATCCTGATCAAAGTCAATAGACTTAATACAGTTCCACCAACCAATTTCCTTTTCAAGTCCAGATCCCTCCAATGATTTAAAATTCCCTTGCGAATTGATCAAGATTGTAATTGGCATCCAATCTCCTGCGATTACTAAATCATCATCTTTATCACCGTCCATATCAACCCAAATAGCATCCTTAACAAATCCAATCTTCCTGAGCTGAGGTGCTTGCCGATCCGTTACATCTTTAAAGTTACCCTTCCCATCATTTTGCAATAAGTAACTATCAGGCTTAATTCCATATTTCCAGGGGATGGTTCGAACTCCAATAAATAAGTCAATATCACCATCATTATCATAATCAGAAGCAGTTACACAGGAACCTGTGATAAATAGATCCGGAAGGCCTGAAGATTTAGAAAAATGACCCATACCGTCATTTAAGTATAGCCTAGGTTTCATGTTTGGAGATGAACCGGCAAATTCATTTCCCCCGCTAACAATAATTAAATCTACATCATTGTCTTTATCTACATCCGCAAAAAGAGAACTCACATCCTCTGCAATACTGTCGGCTGCAATATTTGGTTGGATTAACTTTGAAAAATTACCCTTTCCATCCTGGATATACAGGCTGCCCTCCTGCCATTTGGCTCCTCCCAGATAAATATCATCAGTACCATCTCCATTTACATCTCCAATCGCCACGCCTGGACCTTCAGAAGACATCATATGAGGTATTAGTGCCTCACGGTTGAATTCCGCAAATTTATTTTCGCGATGCTTAAACTTTATTCCAATAGAATCAATGTTAACAACTTCAAACATTCTACTCTTTGGATGAAAAAAAGAATAATCAAATATGCCTGAAGCTTCTGATTGCTTTACCACCAGCGTTTGCTTCCCTTTTACATTTTCCACTACTTGATAAGCGCCTCCAGGCCATATCACTTTCACTGAATCAATAAAGTCTTCAGTTCCCAGACCAAATACTAATCGATAGTCAACAGCACTTTGAAACCCGCGGGTAGGCATACATTCCTGAACTTGAAGTTTACCCTTGCTATACAATAAAACTTTAGTTCCATAGCCATAGATGTTTCCTGAGTTTCCAATCAACTTAACTTTCAAAAAATAATTCCCCTCGGTATTGCCCTGTTGGATTGTCCTGTTTTCATACAGAAAGGCTTCATCGTCAACATTATTAATGACTAAATCTAAATCACCATCATTGTCTAAATCAGCATAGGCCGCACCATTGGAGTACGAAATTTTATCAAGTCCCCATTCTTCCGATTTATTTGAGAATGTCGAATCTCCATTGTTGACAAATAAATAATTCGGAACTTTGATTTGAGGCATCAGGTTAATTAATTCTAAATCCTTCTCACTTAACTTCTGATTTACTATTCTTTGAATAGAGTCGTAGGTAATGAAATTTATATAATCCAAATCATTTGACCTCCGTTTTATTCCATTGGCAATGAATATATCCTTCTTGCCATCCAGATCGAAGTCGGCAAACAAAGAAGACCAACTCCAATCCGTTGCTGCCACACCGGCAAAAAGACCGATCTCACTAAAGGTACCATCTCCTTGATTAAGTTGAAGTGTATTACGTGCAAATTGATAGCCATATCCGAATCGAATTTTAAATTCATAAGTATCATAGGGATCCTCTGCGGCAGAAGCTTTTAAAATTTTGGGATCTGCCGGAAGCATATCAAGGGAGATTAAATCGGGGAAGGCATCATTATTAAAATCAGCAAAATCACAACCCATCGAAAAATGAGAAGTATGTGTGAGGTACTGCTCTCTTGAATCTTTGAACTTGCCATTACCTAAGTTAATGTACAAGTAATCGTCTTCATGAAAATCATTACCAACATAAATGTCTGGCAATCCATCCAGATTAATATCACTAATGGTAACTCCCAATCCATAACCAATAACGCTGCTATAAATTCCGGAGCCTTCGGTCACATTAATAAACTTACCTCCATCATTTCTAAGTAATTTATCACCTGCTAAAGGATGAGTTTTATAACGAAGTTCAGATCTACCATACGTACCATTCTGATGAAGTGAGTGATTGAGCATGTACATGTCCAAATCACCATCCAGATCAAAATCAAAAAATGCAGCCTGGGTAGAAAATCCCACTAAATCCAATCCATAATTTAAGGCTTGATCCGAAAACTTTGGCACCCCGTTTTCATCATTCCCTTCATTTATAAAGAGCTGATTTTTCCCTTGATAAATTTCATAATCACCAATATTGCCTACATAGATATCTAATTTTCCATCGTTGTTAATATCAGCCATATTCACTCCGGTCGCCCAGCCCTTAAAGCCTTCTACTCCAGACTCTATGGAAACATCTTTAAACTTGAAGCCTCCTAGATTTAGGTAGAGCTTATTTGGCAATTGATTAGCCGTAAAATAAATATCCAACAGATCATCACCATTCACATCCCCAACGGCTACTCCACCACCATTGTAGAAGTACATATAGTTGAAGATGTTGAAATCTGGTGTCTCGGTTAATTCATTCTTAAAAGTAATGCCAGATTCACTTGATTCAACCAAGCGAAATCTTTGCTCTTGCCCTGAGTTGCAAGCTACACTCAAGAATACTATGAATATAAGTGAGACACGTATTAATCTCTCTGCTGAAATGTAGCTCATCTGATTTTATAGAACTTTAATGAATCATTGTTCCTGGCAAAAAGCAAATAGCTTGTACCTCCAATCTTCAATTGTTTGATATTTCTTATTTCACCTTTAACGGCAAGGCCAGAATCTTTTGGCTGAATTGAAATGAACTTACCCTCCTTATTGCCCAATAGGATTAAACCTTGAGAGGCATCATATCGGCCAACTTCAGGTTTAACTGAATATAGATTTCCCCCCAGAATAATATCCTTGAAACCGTCATGATTCATATCATAGACCTCAATTCCATAAACCGGGGCAAGTTGTGCTTCCATGGGCAAGGGTGAAATGCTAAAATTGCCAGAACCATTATTAATGATCAAAGAAGATTGTAAATTATTTGCTCTAAGTATCTTCACTCCCTTTAATTGCTCTTGAGTAAATACTTCCTCCATTGATTTTCCAGCGTAATCTTTATAGTACAAGAATTTCTTTTTAAGTGAATTAATCTGTTTAACTAAATCCTGACGCAACGGTACCGGATAGTCCTTTTCATTACTCCGATATGCATAAATTGCTTCTAAAGAACCATTCTGATCAAAATCATTTACGTATAGTGAAAGAGACGAATCTGATGAAGCTTTAAATTTTGAATTCATCCCAAGATTACCTGCTATAAAATCAACATCTCCATCATTATCAATATCGGAAGCATTTAATGAACTCCACCAACCGTTTGAATTCAAAAGTCCATTAGGCGATGGGACTTTAGTGAAGTGGCCATTCTTGTTTTTAAGTATTGTAAATGGCATCCACTCCCCAACTACAATTAAATCAATACTACCGTCATTATCATAATCGGCCCACTCCGCATCAGTAACCATACCTAATCCAGCGAGCTCCGGAGCAACATCCTTCGTGACTTCCTTAAAAGTTCCTTTTCCATCATTGCGCAGAATGTATTGATTACAAGGCATTCCGTAATATCTTGGAATCGCTCTTGTACCTAAAAATAAATCTAGGTCGCCATCTTTATCAAAATCAGATGCCTTTATACAACTCCCATTCTCAAATTGCACTGGCAAGCTATTCATCGCTTTTTTGAAAACAGGAATACCTTGCGTTGATCCCTCATTAAAGTATAACCTATCCTGCAAGAAGCTGTCATTTGAATTGTATTCATTACTTCCACTAACAACATACAAATCCAAATCACTATCTCCATCCGCATCGAAGAAAATAGCATCGGTATCTTCATAGAGAGAATCGGTCATAATATCTTCATTGAGGAGATTCACAAAAACATCTCCTTTCTTCTGTAGGTATAGAGCTCCGCCTTGTCCCTTTGCGCCACCCACATAAAAATCATCAAGTCCGTCTTTATTGATATCACCTGTAGCCAAAGCAGGCCCTGTGGTAGACAACATTGAATACAACAACCGATCGCGATCAAAATCCACGAAATCACTTTCCTTATGAATAAAATCCGCCCCCTTTATACTTCTCTCTTCTACCAATGAAGGAGTCACTATTTTCCTCTGGGCTACAACTTCATTTGCATCTTTACTATCCAGCAATAGGATGTTGTTGGCCTGAACACCATATAGAAGTTGAGACTTGCCTGTAGGCCAGGTAACACGCAAACTATCAATAGCGTTGTGTTGCCCTAATCCTATTATCATTTTATAATCCATCGAAGACTGAAATCCTCTAATCGGAATATGTTCATAAAATATAATCTGCTTACCATTAAATATTTCAACTTTTGCTCCTACTCCGAATGAATTTCTTCCCTCCCCTTTAAAATTAATGGCCAAGTAATTATTGGGTAATTTCCTATCTGTGGTATTTTGATACACAAAAAGTTCTTGATTAACATTGTTAACAACAAGGTCTAAATCACCATCATTATCTAAGTCTCCGTACGCAGCGCCATTCGAAAACGAAGGTTCGTCTAATCCCCAGCTGGCCGATTGATTCTTATAGTGTGACACAGTATCTAATTTAAAAAGATAGTTACTTAACTTGGTGGACGGCATCTTATTGACCATCTGCTCAAAATTTGCTTTTCCACTTCGCATAGTCTTTAGAATCATCTCATCACTAGCCAGAAAATCAATAAAGTCCTGATTGGTGACATCCTTATAAATTCCGTTGGTAACAAAAATTTCCTTATTCGCATCGTTGTCAAAATCAGCTAATAATGCTCCCCAACTCCAATCCGTGGAAGACACACCGGCATACTGCCCAATCTCTTTAAAATTCCCACGCCCATCGTTGACCTGCAGCGTGTTGCGCATATACTGTTCAAAATAATCATTCGATTTTTTGATTCGGTAAAGATCATAGGAATCAAAATTGGTCATGGTTTTTAGCCGAGCATCATTGTCGGGCAACATATCAGTGACAAATATTTCAGGCGCGCCATCATTGTTTAAGTCAGCTGCGTCAGTTCCCATTGAAAAATTACTAATGTGGTTGGTCCGAGTAGTCAACTCATCTTTAAACGTTCCATCTTTTTGATTTATATAAAGATAATCTCGCTCAAAAAAATCATTGGAGACATATATATCCGGCCAGTTGTCAAGGTTGACATCGGACACCGTTACCCCCAGGCCAAAACCAATCACACTTCCAAAAATTCCTGCATATTCACTAACATCAATAAAGTAGTTATCCTGATTTCGGTAAAGCTTATCTCCTCCTGTGCTATCTCTTTCGTGTCTTATATTCTCCAATCCTAAAGAGGATACAGGCCGAAATGAATTATTAAGGACATAGCAATCAAGATCACCATCACGATCGTAGTCAAAGAAAACAGCATGCGTGCCAAATCCCTTGTCATTGAGTCCAAATTTTTTGGCACTCTCTGTAAACGTCAAATCTCCATTATTAATAAACAATTCATTCTCCCGGTTCCCACCTCTTACATCTCCGGAGTTACAGACATAAATATCAAGCAAGCCATCCGCATTTACATCGGCCATACTTACTCCCGTGGACCAAACTTTGGTACCCGCAACACCTGCCTTCTGTGTGATATCTTCAAATTTAAATCCGCCTTTATTCAGGTATAATTTATTATCCGACATGTTTGAAGTAAGGTAGAGATCAGCCAAGCCATCGTTATTGATATCACCGATGGCTACTCCTCCTCCATTGTAATAATTGCGATAACGAAATACATCTAGGTCAGAACTTACAGTAAGAGTATTGATAAAGTCGATACCTGTTTCTTGTGTAGAAAGCCTGGTGAAGAGGGTTTCGCTATTTTTTTTTTGATCTATTTGTTTAGCAGGCTTTGCGCACGCAAAACAACAAACCCAACCCAGCAACACAAGTCTATGCATAGTAAACTTCTTAGAAACCTAAAAATAAAAAATGAGGGCAGGTAATCAAGATCACCTGCCCTCATTTATAAAAAAAAGCTATTAATATCCTTCGTTCTGCTTCAAATTAGGATTTGAAGTGATGGCTGATGCCGGGATAGGATATACCTCTCTGAATTTATCTGTGTTAGTTTTAAATCCATAGGCAGGAGTATACTTATCGAAACGAACCTGGTCATTTCTTCTCCATCCTTCGATATAAAGCTCTCTGCCTCTCTCATCAAACAATTCAGCAAGAGATACAGTTTTTGCGCTAGCACCACGAATAGTCCTTAATTCATCAAAAAGGGTCTGAGCGCTGCTTGCAGAGGTACCTCCTCTCAAGATGGCCTCAATTTTCATCAAGTGAGCATCTGCATACCTGAATAAGATCTGATGACCTGCGTATTCGTCTCCGTTACCAGGGTGATACTTAATTACACGGATACCTGTTCTTTCATTGTTACCTGCAAGGCCCGGGAAATCCTTGGTTAAAACAAGAGGAGCACCAGCCCGGTCTTTTAATGCAACACCATTCTTATCATACTGTTGACCTACCAAGAAACCAAATCCAATACCCGTTCCGTTAGTAGTTGCTGTAGTGGGAACAAAACCACGTCTTTCCTCTTGGCCTGATCCCGGGTTATTGCTGCTTGCAGACCCTTCAAACTTTGCATAGAAATCAGCCGTAGTGCTGAATCCATTCCAACCTCCACCTTGACCTGGTGCAATCATATTATAATGCATCCCATTCCAAATCCGGTTACAAACGCAGGCATCAGTCCAAAAAATCTCTTCTGTGTCTGCAGTCTTTACGAAAATATCAAAGAAGCCAGCCTGCAAAGCAAATCCATCTGCAGTTATTGCATCAACCAATCCAATTACTTTGGTCATATCTGCAGCCTGTGGTGTTGAATTTAAATAGATGTGTTTGTTCAAATATAATTTGGCTAATAAAAAACGCGCTGCTGCTTTTCCAGCAACGGGCTTGGCATTGACTGCAGCACCTGCAGCTATTGTTGGCAAGCCAGTAATGGCTGCTTCCAAATCGTTAGCGATGAAATCAAACGCAGCCTGTCCTGTCAAAACTTCAGGAGCCTTGCTCGACTCATCATTTACTCCTCGCTGAGGGATTTGTCTCCAGAAATCCATAATGTAGAAGGCATTCCAGGCACGAAGGAACTTGCCTTCTGCTATTTGCTGCGCATTTGCACCTGACTCAGGAGCTAACAATTCATTCAGTCGGAACCCATTGGCATTCAGGTTATTCCACGAGTTTAAAATATAAGGATGAGTAGCATCCCAATCATGGGTATGTAGCAATCTCCAAATACCATTATCACCCCAGTCTGTTCCACGTGTTGGTACAAGAAGTTCGTCTGAAGCCACCTCTAATAAGGAGTACATATTCGCCTGATCAGCAAACTGACGCACATTGGCGTAACTTGATTCCAGGGCTGCCTTTGGATCAACACCTGCAAATTTACCAGTAGAAGAAACTATAATTTTTGAATCAAGTTCCTTCACTGCCAAATCCGTACACGCTGTAAAAACCATCATCGCCACCACCGTTGGCACGAGATACTTTAAAGCTTTTGACATTTTTTTCATTTTATTTTAAATTTTATACTCTTTTATAACAAATTAATCCCTAAAAAGTTGCTCTCAATCCAAGAGAGAAAGTTCTGGCTCTTGGATAAGAGGAATAATCAATTCCTAATGAAGGAACACTGTTCAATGCCTTGTTTGTATTTACTTCAGGATCCAACCCATCATAGCCAGTGATGACAAATAGGTTTTGGCCTCCCGCAGATAGATACAAACTCTTAATTGCCTGTGACTTTAACTTAACATTGTATCCTATGTTAAAATTCTGGAAGCGCATAAAATCTCCTTTTTGAAGGAATCTTGTAGACGCATCGGGAGCATTCAGGTTAGACTCTCCACTGCCAACCACATCTGTGGTTACGTTACGGGCATTACCCAAAGAACCAGAGGTAAAGTAAGCGTTGGCTGTGTTGTTATACACGTAGTGACCAGACTGCCCTGTCAAGAAAGCAGTGGCATCCCAATTCTTGTATCGGTAGTTTACCGTAAATCCAAAAAACTGCGTGGGCAAAGGAGATTTTCCAAGGAACTGTTGAACGTCTCCATTAGGATAGGTAGCTAATCCCTGACTATCATAGCCTGCAAAATCGCGAAGGAAATAGGCAAATATGGGCTGGCCTGACGCAATGCGTTGTGAAAAAGCACCTGTCAATCCCTGACCACTGATAGCGCCTGTGTCTACAACACCATCAAAATTCTTAACCTGGTTATCATTGAAGGTGATGTTGAAATTGAATTTCAAACCGCTTGATTCATTATCAATAGCAGTATAATTCAGTGAAAATTCAACTCCTTTATTAATCACGTTGGCCGGCAAATTCTGATACTGGAAAGGCTGTGGAGCAGGCTGCGCAGAGTTTACCTGAATAAGTAAGTCAGTGGTATTCTTGTTATAATAATCCACCGTTCCACTCAATTTTCCTTGAATAAAAGAAAAATCCAATCCTGCATTAATCTGCGAAGTTTGCTCCCATTTCAAAGCTGGGTTTGCAAAAGCAACGTTGTTGAGTCCTGGGGTATTTGCATTTCCACCTTGATCGATTGTGGGATCATCATAACGTTGTCTTGAAGTGTACAAGTTGTGGGGAATCTCCTGATTACCGGTTATTCCATAACCAACTCTCAACTTAAGGTCGTCAAATGCTTCAGGAATAAAATCCTCATCTGACAATCTCCAGGCGGCCGCTACAGAAGGGAAATATCCATACTGGTTGTCGCCACCAAATTTGGTAGATCCATCTGCTCTAAACGTGGCAGTTAACAAATATTTGTCAGCGTAGCTATAGTTAGCTCTTCCGAAGAAGGACTGCAGCTCATCCTCTTGTTCAAAAGTATTTTGAGTAATAGATCTTACACGTGATGAAGGTTTGGCAGCACTTGTAGATGTCAACTTTGGGGTAGGGAAAAGTTCAGTCCTATAAAATGAATCACCATCAACTCCAAATGACTGATAGCTATCTGTTGCATCAAGAACGGTTTCTCTAACCGAGTTGACTGAAGCTCTCAGGTCATCAATTTGGCCATCCATAGATGTTAGTGCCTTTGAAAATCCAAATCCTAGAGAATTAGACCCATTACGATTGAATTTCTGATAAGAGTATCCTACAAGAGCACTGAATTTTGAATTAGTTCCAATGTCCTTTTTGTAATTAAAAAAGGCTTCCAATAAATCACTGGATGTATTAACATCCGCTAAGAATGCTCTTCCATTGTCGGTGATTCCATTACTAATAACCAGCTTGGGTGAATAGGCACCTGCCCTTTCAGACTCCGTCCTATCTCTTCCATAATTTACTCTGAAATTAAGCTCTTTTGTTATATCATAATCAGCTGACAAATTGATCAGCAACCTTTTAGTTGTCGCATCATCCTGGTGATACTTCAACAAAGACAAAGGGTTAACATTGGAATTGGAAGGTTGAATTTCAGGATCATTTTTCCAGGTAGGATTGGCCATGTAAGCACCTCCTAAAAGGTCTCCTTCAAAACCAGCATTATCACTTATTGGTGCGTAACTATCTTCCAATCTGGCACCTGTAATTTGAGCACCTAATTTCAGTTTCTCATTCAATAAGGAGTGATTGATATTGAAACGGCCTGTAATCTTTTTCAAGCCTGATTCCTTAATGATACCTTCCTGATTGTTGTATCCAAAAGCAGCGCGGTAGTTTCCGCCTTTATAGGAATTTGCATAACCTAAATCATACTTCTGCGAAAGGGCAGTGCGGGTAATTTCCTTCTGCCAGTCTGTATTTCCTCCAAAGTCCTGTGCTACCGGATCTCCTCCACGGTCAGCTACACCCTTTAAAAAAGCATCTCTTTCCAATAAATCGTAATATTTAGCTTGATTAGAAACGTTGAATTCTGAATTAAACGAAAGCTCTTTCGATAGTCCTTTACCACTTTTCGTCTTGATCAGAACAACACCATTGGCACCTCTGGATCCATAAATAGCAGTAGCAGATGCATCTTTCAACACGTCAATGCTTTCGATATCGGCTGGATTCAAAAAGTTAAGAGGGTTCCTGGGTGTAGATGTTCCACGACCAAGGTCTGCTCCACCTCCCGAAATATCATCACCTGCAAGGGCAACTCCATCCACTACGAATAATGGATTGCTACCACCACGAACAGAAGATGTACCTCTGATATTAATTTTTACTGCAGCTCCAGGCTCACCGCTTGAAGAGGTCACTTGAACTCCAGGTGTACGGCCTTGAATCAACATTTCGGGTGAAGTAATAACCCCCCGGTTGAAATCTCCTGCTTTAACAGATGAAATCGCACCCGTGGCATCTTTTTTCTGAACTTCACCATAACCAATAACTACTACCTCGTTCAGGGCAGTTACGTCCAATTGCAAAGTAACGTTCATCGTTCCCTGCGATCCCACCGGGACTTCCTGAGAGGCATAGCCAACAAATGAATAAACTAATGTGGCGTTGTCGCCAACAGTAATAAGGTAGTTACCACTCGCGTCAGAAACAGTACCATTACTGGTGCCTTTTTCGAGAATGTTAACACCAGGAATTCCGGAACCATCATCTGAGGAGGTTACCGTTCCTGATACCGATTTCCCTTGTGCAAAGCCCGACAGAGCTCCAAACAGTAAGAAGACCGATAAATACCTGCGAATTAACAGATACAATTTAGTCATACGTAGTTGATTTAGGGTTTTAATTGTTGTTTAGAAATTGTTTTCAAAATCTTATTCGTTACTTTGAGTTCATAATGAATGTAAATTTTGCAAACAATACTACTTTGAAATTACCATTTCTCCATACGATTTTAACAATTACTTCATGAAATTTTGCTGGAAACGACATCGCAAACGTTTGCAATTTTTGAGTATATTTATAATTAACCCCCTAAGCGTGAATTAGGCATGAAGTTCAATCAAATTACCATTAAGGACATTGCAAGAGAATTGGGGATTTCTCCCTCTACAGTTTCTCGTGCACTCAAAGATCATCCTGATATAAGCGTTGCTACAAAAAAAGCGGTAAATGAGCTAGCTGAAAAGTTAAACTACCAGCCCAATACCGTTGCCCTTAACCTTCGTCAGCGCAAGACAAATACTATAGGAGTCATTATTCCTGAAATCGTTCACTTCTTTTTCTCAACAGTTATTAGTGGAATAGAAGATGTCGCATATGAAGCGGGCTACAATGTTATCCTCGCACAATCAAACGAGTCTGTAGAGCGTGAAAAATCTGACATAAAAGCCCTTTTCAATAGCCGCGTAGATGGATTACTCCTTTCCATATCAAGAGAAACGACCAATTTCGACCACATTGAATCCATAATTTCCAAGGGCTTGCCGATTGTATTTTATGACAGGATGTATACTAATCCGAATACCAGCAAGGTCATTGTTGATGACTATATTGGGGCTAAGGAAGCTGTTTTGCACTTGATCCAACAAGGTTTTAAGAGAATTGCCCATCTGGAGGCAGCTCCAGGCCTTCAGATCGCAGTAGACCGTAAGCGCGGATATGTTGATGCGTTGAAGGAAAACAATATGCCTGTAAAGGAGAACATGATCATTGAGTGCCCCAATGGTAGTCTTGAGGACGGAAAGAAGGCAACCAAGAAATTGTTAGCCTTACCGTCTCCACCAGATGCCATTTTCGCTAATAATGACCTTTTAGCAATGGGTGCAATGTTATCAATTAAAGAAAAAGGGCTTAAAATACCTGAAGATGTGGCCTTGATGGGTTTCAGCAACTGGTTCTTCAGTCAATTATTGGATCCACCATTGAGCTCGGTCGATCAGCCGGGTTTTGAAATGGGGCAGGAAGCAGCCCGTTTACTTATCCGGCAGATTGAGATGATAGACAAGGATCAATTTGATATCCAGCCTGAGACTAAAATTCTGAAGACCCGCCTCATCATCAGGGAGTCATCTTTGAGAAAGCCGGCCAAGAAAAAATAGCGCAACCGTTTTCTGATTTTTTTGAGATTGGTTTGTTAGTTTAGTGAATGCATTTGCCTTTACTTGAGGCATTCATTTACTATAAATCAACCATGGCATCTTCTATTGAAAGTTCTTCCAGCCAAAGCCTAGGAAAATTAATATCATCAAAATCAATTGATACAGGAATTGAAGGCACTACGTCTAATGGGAACTTTAGAGTTCAATTTTATAATGATGGCATATGCAGGGTTCAACTAAGTCAGAGGTCGGTATTTGAAGACTTCTCTTATGCCGTTATCGCACAACCTGAAAAAACAAAGTTCACGCTTTCAGAAGATTCTGATAAACTGATAGTAAGCACCTCACAATTCCAACTCTCTATTTCAAAAGCCGAGGTTCGGTTTCAATTTTTAGATACGACAGGGCAAATAATCAATGAAGATGAAAAGGGATTAGGAACATCATGGATCGGTGAGCAAGTAACTACCTACAAAAGACTGCAGGAAGGTGAACGCTTTATTGGTCTTGGAGAAAAGACCGGACATCTGGATAGGAAAGGATCTAGCTACCTTAATTGGAATACGGATGCCTATGGATATCATTCCGGGACTGATCCGTTGTATTGTTCTATGCCTTTCTACATAGGCATACATCAAAATCATATCTACGGAATCTTTCTTGATAACTCCCATAAGTCATTTTTCAATTTTGGTGCGTCAAATAATCGCTTCGCAAGTTTTTCGGCTGATGCAGGAGAGATGAATTACTATTTCATCACCGGGAAAAGCGTGGCAGATATCATTCAAGGATACACACACCTCACAGGCCGAATGGAATTGCCTCCTCAATGGAGTATTGGCTATCAACAATGCCGTTATAGTTATTATCCAGACAATGAAGTTACTACGCTGGCCAGGACATTTCGTGAAAAAGATATTCCTGCCGATGTAATCGTCATGGATATCCACTACATGGAGAAGTACAAAATTTTTACCTGGGACAATAGGAATTTTTCGAATCCGAAAGCGATGATTGACGAAATCAAAGCGATGGGCTTTCATGTCGTGATCATGTGTGATCCGGGAATTAAAATCGAAGAAGGGTATGAGGCTTATGATGACGGTATTAAAAAAGATGTCTTTATCAAATATCAGGATGGAGAAAATTATGCGGGACAAGTTTGGCCAGGGTGGTGCCACTTTCCCGACTTCACAAATCCAAAAACCCGGGCCTGGTGGGCCACGAAGTTCCATGACTATGTCAATCTAGGTGTTGAAGGATTCTGGAATGATATGAATGAGATTGCAACGTGGGGTAATGCACTTCCTGAGAATCTCGTATTCGACTTTGAAGGAAATAAGTCAACCACACGAAGGGGCAGAAATCTCTTTGGATTTCAAATGGCTCGCAGCACCTATGAGGGAACAAAAGGCTTGATGAAAGGCAAGAGACCTTTCAACTTAACACGCTCAGGGTTTTCTGGAATACAACGCTATTCAGCGGTGTGGACAGGTGATAACGTATCCTATGATGAACACATGATGCTGGGGGTGCGGTTAGTGAATAGTCTTGGATTGACGGGTGTTGCTTTTGCTGGTTATGACGTAGGTGGTTTTGTAGGAGATGCCAATACAAAACTTTTTGCACGGTGGATTTCCATAGGTGCCCTCTCCCCTTTCTTCCGCGGTCACACCATGATCAATACCCGCGATGCTGA
The DNA here is from genome assembly GCA_031401775.1 of Bacteroidia bacterium. Classification (GTDB taxonomy): domain Bacteria; phylum Bacteroidota; class Bacteroidia; order Cytophagales; family Cyclobacteriaceae; genus ELB16-189. The sequence continues at coordinate 21,084 of JANNRV010000128.1, forward strand.
ACCATGGTCTTATGGCGAAGAGGTTGAACAGATTTCAAGGAACTATATCAAATTTCGATATCAGCTCTTGCCCTATTTATATTCTCTATTCTACGAGGCATCAAAGACAGGAATGCCAGTACAGCGCTCATTGGCACTCAGCCACACATTTGATCCCAAAATATATGAGCATCCGTACGAGCATCAATATTTATTCGGCCCGTTCATATTGGTAGCTCCTGTGGAAAGCACAAAAGAACTTGTGAAAATTTATTTACCGAAGGGAGAATGGTATTATCTCTTCAATGGTCAAAAGTATTTCGGGGATCAGGTGATTGTTATAGATTGTCCAATTCACAAACTTCCTGTATTTATAAAGTCAGGTGCTGTACTACCCATGCAACAGGCTCGGGCACATACCCAAGAAAAGACTTCTGAGTTAATTCTTCACCTCTACCATGGGAGCGATTCAACTTCGTTCAATTATTTTGAGGACGATGGAAATTCATTTGATTATCAAAAAGATAGTTTTATCTCAAGGGAAATAAACTATTTACCGCAAGACCGCAAACTCATTATTGGAAAGGCGACTGGTCATTACACATCCCCGATCAAACACCTTAAAATTGTATTTCATCATCATTCGAATGATACTGTATTTATTAATGGGGTTGAGAAAAAACTGGAGGATAAAATGCATTCTTTTTTTACTCCTTTGGAAAAATACGACCCTATCAATGATCCGGAATCTATGGGTGAAGAAGGAGTTAAGTGGACAGTGACGAATTATACCTCAGAACTTATTGAAATTACATGGTAATGATGTTACGCGAAAACAGTCAACGTCATTTCGAGCGTGAGCGAGAAATCTACCAAGGTGATTACGGGAGAATTAAAAATTGTAGCTTTAGCAAATCCAACTGTTATGAGTCAATCACCTCCAATCAAACCCAAACTTAGCTTTTGGCAAATCTGGAACATGAGTTTTGGATTTTTAGGAATTCAATTTGGGTTTGCCTTACAAAATGCAAACACCAGTAGAATTTTTGAAACCCTCGGTGCCGAGACTAGCAGTCTTGCTCTTTTTTGGCTTGCCGCCCCCGTTACGGGATTGTTGATTCAACCCGTTATAGGATTCTATAGTGATCGTACCTGGCATCCTACGTGGGGAAGAAGAAGACCCTACTTTGCTATCGGAGCATTACTGGCTTCGCTGGCATTATGCTTTATGCCTAACTCTACGGAACTGTGGATGGCCGTTGGTGTACTATGGATTATGGATGCTTCTATCAACGTGAGCATGGAACCCTTCAGAGCATTTGTTGGTGACATGTTGCCTCCTTTGCAAAGGACAACAGGGTTTGCCATGCAAAGTTTTTTTATTGGAATTGGAGCCATCGTTGCTTCTTTTCTTCCTTGGATCTTTAAAAACTGGTTTGGCATTTCCAACGTAGCGAGTGTCGGTGAAATTCCTGACTCTGTGAAATATTCTTTTTATGTAGGCGCGTTTATGCTTTTCGTTACTGTCATGTGGACTGTGTTCAGCACAAAAGAATATCCTCCCGCACCCGGAGACGAACAAAAACTGAAGAACCGTGAGAAAAGAAAAATCGATAATGAAGAAGAATTTAGGCGGCATTTCAATCGCCTCGGGAAACCTCTTCTTCTGGTTGGACTGGCCTTCTCCTTACTTGTATTTTTTCTGAAGCTTGAAAAAGAACTCTTCGTTTTAGGATTTGGGCTAGCCGTTTTCGGAATTGTCTTTTTGTTGGCAGCAAATTTCATTGCGCAAGGGAGATCCTATCTGGGTCTTGTTCACATTGTGAAAGATTTTACCACCATGCCGAAAACAATGATGCAATTGGCCTACGTACAATTTTTTTCCTGGTTTGCTTTGTTCGCCATGTGGATCTACTCTACGTCCGCAGTAACCAGCCACATTTTCAATTCTACAGATCCTACTACCAAAGCCTATAATGACGGGGCTGATCTGGTGGGTAGTTTATTTGGTATCTATAATGGCATCGCTGCGATGGCTGCCTTATTTCTTCCCATACTCGCTAAGTATACCAGCAGAAGAATTACTCATTTAATAGCACTCTGCTGTGGCGGTATGGGACTGATTTCGTTCTTCTTCATCTCTGATCCCTTCTGGTTATGGTTTTCCATGATTGGAATTGGTATTGCATGGGCAAGTATATTATCTGTTCCCTATGCCATGCTTTCCGGATCATTGCCACCTGAAAAAATGGGATACTATATGGGTGTCTTCAATTTCTTTATCGTTATCCCACAAATAATTGCCGGCACGGTTTTAGGATTTTTACTAACACACCTTTTTAATAATCAGCCTATCTATATTCTTGTCACCGGTGGAGTTTCAATGATTGTTGCCGGACTGCTTTGTTTAAAAGTATCGGACAATGATGAAGTGGTAATTAAATCCTAACTTCCGTGGTATTTTAAAGGAATACTATGAGACTTTTTACGTGTGCCTGTCTGCTCCTAATCAACTTAGTTGGGTGGGGACAAGATCGGTCCTTAAATTCCAGCCTACGGCCCCTTTCCGAATATTCCCTTCTTACCGATTCTACTGAACGAAATACTAAAGTTGAAGCATGGTGGAAATCCCTGCGTCAGGCTCAACAGATTCCCTTAGTTATTGAAGATTCTGTTGCATTTCTCTATCGGGGTAATTCAAAAACGGTGGAGTGGATGGGTGATTTTAATGGATGGGGCTATAATCGTGGATTCAATAACAAAGGCAAACGAATACATGGAACAGATGTTTGGATTTTCAAAGCATCCTTCCCGAAAGATACCCGGCTCGACTACAAAATCATGCTTAATGGAAGTCAACAAATTCTTGATCCCGAAAATTTACATCAACAATGGTCGGGTGTGGGTGGTGGAAGCCCTAATTCAGAACTTCGAATGCCAGCTTGGAAGGAAGACCCCTTGCATCAAATCAGATCTGGCATTGAAAAAGGAAAAGTGATTACAGATATTTTGTTCAATAGCAAGGTGCTTGGGTATCAATTGATGTTCAATGTATACCTGCCCGCGGGATATGAAAAGCTGGGAAAACTTCCAGCCTTATATGTAACCGATGGCTACGAATACATGCATCCCCGATTAGGGGATATGATTACTATTTTGGATAATCTTTATGCCGATAAAAAAATAAAGCCGGTAGTCTTTATCTTCATCGACCATCGCGAACCAGTCAACCGATCAAATAACAAGCGAATGGAAGAATTGGCCATGAACGAGGCGTACTATGACTTCTTTACCAAAGAATTTATTCCTCACATTGAATCTATCTATCCGGTAGTTTCTGATCCCAGTCAGCGCGCGATTTTAGGTGAATCCATGGGAGGTTTAACAGCCGCCTACTTCGCCTTTGTAAAACCAGGAGTATTTGGAATGGCCGGAATTCAATCACCGGCTTTCAGGGCTCGACCTCAGATTTATTCCATTTGCGACAATCCTCAACAGCTTATTAAGGTTTCTATGACCTCGGGCCTAATTAGCGATGCCAGCGAGGCAAGCCGGAAAATGAAATCCATTCTCGAAAGTAATGCCTGTGTTTACAAATACAGGGAGGTTAATGATGGTCACTCCTGGGGAAATTGGCGTAACTTGATTGATGAAATCCTCATCGACTTCTTTGGAAATTAATTCAGCAGAGATACCCATTTGCTCCAAAAAAGAAGCTCTTTAAACAAAGGAAATTTTAACTAATTTAAGGCATTGATTTTGTATTAATCCTTTATAAGTTCTGCTATTTACCATGAAGACACGTCTACTGCTTTCTTTTATTATCCTCCTATTGTTTCTTGAATCCTGCAGCTCTGGAAAATCTGCCTATAAGCATGGCGATTATTATGATGCTGTACTTCAGGCTGTGCAGCGGCTTCGTCAAAAGCCGGATCATAAAAAATCAAAAGAAGTATTGAGCCTAAGTTACAAAGCTGCGGTAGATTTTCTGGAATCCGATGCACAAAATCAGATTAACTCCAATGCCAATTTCAAATGGAAGACGGCCGTTAAAAATTATGAAAAGATCAACCATCTCTACGAAGAAATCCAGAAGTCTCCAGGAGCTAAGCAAGTGATTTCGAATCCCATCAGTAAATACAAAGAGCTAACAGATGTAAAAGCAAAAGCAGCGGAAGAAAGTTATGAAGCGGGGCTTCAGTCTATGTTAAAAAATACGAGAGAAGATGCCAAGCAAGCCTATTTCTTATTTACAGATGCTAACAACTATAGCCCTGGCTATAGTGAAGCCATAGAAATGATTGAGCAATCCAAGTTCAATGCTACACTAAAAGTAGTTGTTGAACCAACCGTTCAAAATTCACAGGATTGGAATTTTGAGCCACTCGTTTTTGGCTACATCGCTAATCAATTTGTCAAGTTCTATACACCACAACAGTCGCAAGAAGCCAATTTGCCAAAAGTTGATCAGTTTCTTAAAGTTAACGTGAACGGATTTCAAGAGAATAGGCCGGTTATCACCAAGCGATCAGAAAGTTACAAAGACAGTGTAAAGACGGGAGAGAAAGTTGTGAACGGACTTAAAGTGCCTGTCTATCAAAAAGTGTCAGCGGAGTTAACGATTTATACCAAAGTCGTGCGTGCCCGTGGATCAGCAAGCCTTGTGATTATCGATGCAGCCAGCAGGGCAGAAATAAAAAATCAAGAATTGGTAAGCAGCACCGACTGGACTTATCAATGGGCCACCTCCTCGGGCGATGCGAGAGCCTTATCCAAATCAAATCGTGATCTTACTGCAAAGCGAGAAGCTTCCTATCAGGCTGGCTCTCTTATGGCACAAACCAAACGGGAATTAGATCAACAACTTTCTAATATCATCGCAGGGTTCTACAAAAAATACTGAAGATTGTTGGAGATCTGACAATTGATTCAGTTTGTTAAAACTATTAATAAAGGAAACAGGTTATTAGTCGTTAAAGCAACAACTTGTTTGATTAATACTGCCTTATGAGTAAAATGAATTTGCAACTCTCCACTTTTGGAGCTGGCTGTTTCTGGTGCACAGAAGCAGTATTTCTTCGTATAAAAGGAGTAGAATCAGTAACATCAGGCTATGCAGGAGGTAAAATTAAGAACCCAACTTACCGTGAAATCTGCAGCGGCCTTACAGGCCATGCAGAGGTAATTCAAATTAGCTATAATCCATTATTGGTTTCATTCGAAGAGCTGTTGGAAATCTTTTGGAATACCCATGACCCAACCACATTAAATAAACAGGGAGCGGATGAAGGGACACAATACCGATCGGTCATATTCTATCACAACGAAGAGCAGAAAAAGCTTGCTGAGCAATACAAAACTCAATTGGAGACTTCCCGGATTTTCAAAAATCCGATTGTAACAGAGATAAGTCCATTACCGGAATTCTATAAAGCAGAGGATTATCATCAGGATTACTATGAACTTAACCAAAGTCAGGGCTATTGCCAATATGTAATACGACCTAAGGTAGAAAAGCTAAAGAAGCAATTTGAAAGCAAACTCAGAGTGTAATTGGCATTCAGATTAGAAGATTCAACGATTTATATCATTTCTTGCAACCAAATAAATCTGAAATCGTTTTGAAACACAAAGCAAGAGTAATCTTCTCATAGGTTTAGGTTTAGGTAGCAAAAAACCCCAATTCAATGGGGTTTTTTGTTGTCCAATTACCCCAAAGCGGTGTCACCTATCTCTCTCATTCCGATTAATATGTTTGGAAAATAGGTCGCGAAAGGGACAAAAGAACTTTATTAAAAAACCTTTTGGACACTAAAACAGTATTAGTATTGCAAATAATTTCAATCATGAAAAACCTACACCTCCTAAATTTGTTCTTATTAATAACAGCACTTTCAAGCTGTGCCCAAAACAAACCAAAAAATGTTGCTGCTATGCGACCGGACTATATAAAAAAGACAAATGTTGAGTGGAAGAAAGAACTCACTCCCGAGCAATACTATGTCTTAAGAGAAAAAGGAACTGAGCGCGCCTGGAGTGGAGAATACGCTGACAACCATGAAAAAGGAACTTACTATTGCGCTGGTTGCCATCTTGAGCTTTTTGATTCCGAAACCAAATTTGAATCCGGAACAGGCTGGCCAAGTTTTTATAAACCATTATCCGGTGATGTTGTGACCGTAGGAACTGACACCAGCTATGGAATGGTACGCGATGAAGTAGAATGTGCTCGTTGCGGAGGGCATCTGGGCCATGTGTTCCCGGACGGCCCCAAGCCAACAGGCCTACGCTATTGTATGAATTCCGTCTCCATGAAGTTTGAAAAGAAGAAATAAAGGCGGTCATTTATCTACCATAGAAGGCCTTGGGTAATCCTAAGGCCTTTTTTATTAACTTCATGGAAAAATTATACTTCTATGTGCAGACTTATGGCCTATAAAGGCACTCCCATTATAATTGACAAGCTTCTGTATCAGCCTAAAAACTCGCTTATTAACCAAAGCAGTAATGCCAGAGAAATTGAAGAACCACTGAATGGCGATGGATTTGGGATAGGTTGGTATGCACAGGAAGTAAATGATGAACCGGCAACATTCGTCTCTGTAAGCCCTGCGTGGAGCAGCCGCAACTTGCGCAATCTGGCACCCAAGATCAAGACCAATTGCATGATTGCACACGTGAGGGCTGCCAGCGTGGGTGAAGTCTCTGAATCAAATTGCCATCCCTTCCACTACAAGAATCTTCTGATGGCCCACAATGGTGGTGTCGAAAATTTTTCACTTATCAAAAGGTTACTGCGAGAGCCACTCAGTAATGAACTTTACAATTGGATCAAAGGTCAAACCGATTCAGAGCACATCTTCGCCTACCTTGTTAGTTATCTGTTTAAAAATCACAAAGTAGTTACGGCTGATGCTGTCGCTGATGCCTTTGAACACACCTTCACTTACATTAACCACCTCATGAAGCAGGTGGGCATTACTGATGCTGCTTACCTAAACATGGCCATTACCAATGGAAAATTTATGGTCGCTACACGTTATGTATCCGATCCTAAAGAAGATGCGCTTACTCTCTATCATTCGGAAGGAAGTCGGTATGTTGTGGAGGACGGAATCACACGTATGGAAGCTCCTCAAGACGATGATAATGCCGTACTCGTTGTCTCCGAAAAACTTACGGATGGAAAAGAGTGGACACTTATTCCGAAAAATCATTTCGTGATTGTTGAAGACTCGTTGAATGTAAGAGTAAAACCAATTAGGGTTTAAAAATCTAAGCTAGGCTTACCACTTACTTGGAAATCTTAGCATTTGTATTCAGTTGAGTGGGATAGATTTTTTAATTAAGTTTGAAATATGGTGATCGACAAGAAAAAATTGAAAGTCAAAAATATTCGCGATAAAGACGGAAACAAGGGAGTATTTATTCCTTCAGAGGATTGGAAGGCCTTTAAAAACGAACTTGACAATCTGAAAAAAAAAGCCTTGGGTAAGCAACCGGCAAAGGGAAAGCCCTCCGTCTATGATGATGTAAGAGAAGCACTGATTGAAGTTAAGTTGATCCGGGAAGGAAAGATTCGAGCAATGGATGCCAAAACTTGGCTGCGTGGGTTATAATGTCTACGTCACCACCCGTTTTCGAAAAGAAGCTGAAAAAATAATAAGGGTCTACCCTTCTTTTAAAACGGATATTGATCGCTTGATAGATTCCTTGTCACTATTTCCCGACCAAGGTGACCATCTCGGTCAGGGAATATTCAAAATAAGAATACCTATTTCAGGCAAGTCAGCAGGTAAAAGCTATTGAGCAAGAACGATTCACGCTGTATTCTCAGCAAGAGAAGTAGTTTACTTAATTACGGTCTATGATAAGAGTAGTAAAGGAGATTTAGAATCATCGGAATTAAAGGAGATAATAAGAATGGTTAAGGAATTAAGAAAAATATAGATGACCTACGACATCGTCATCATTGGTGGAGGAATTGTCGGGCTCGCTACCGCCTTTCAACTCAAAAAATCCAATCCAAATCTAAAGCTTGTTCTTCTCGAGAAGGAGAATCAATTAGCGAAACACCAAACAGGAAATAACAGCGGTGTGATTCACTCCGGGCTGTATTACAAACCGGGCAGTCTTAAAGCAATCAACTGCATTCACGGTTATCATCTGTTGATTGATTTTTGTCGTGCCAATGAAATTCCTTTTGAGCTTTGCGGAAAGATTGTTGTCGCTACCGAAGAACAAGAACTTCCACTTCTGGAAAGTTTATATAAGCGTGGTGAGCAAAACGGCCTTCAAAATCTAAAAAAACTAAGCAAAGATCAACTTAAGGAATATGAACCGCACGTGAATGGCCTCGCAGGAATTTTTGTGCCTCAAACAGGAATTGTAGATTACAAAAAAGTAGCAGAAAAATATGGTGATCTTATTCAAGAAGCCGGTGCCGAAATCCATTTTGGAGAACAAGTGATCGGTGTTCAGCAAAATGAAAATAAAAAAGTAGTCATTACCCAAAAGACAAGCTACACCACTCGTTTGGTAATCAATTGTGCGGGCCTTTATTCCGACAAAGTGGCTCGCATGACGGTAGAGAAATTAAATGTGAAGATTATTCCATTCCGGGGGGAATACTTTAAACTCAGAAAGGAGAAAGAGTACCTGGTCAAAAATTTAATCTATCCTGTGCCCGATCCTAACTTCCCATTTCTCGGAGTTCACTTCACAAGAATGGCCAAAGGCGGAGTTGAGGCCGGGCCTAATGCAGTACTTGCTTTCAGAAGAGAAGGTTATAAAAAGACAGATATCAATCTTGCCGAACTTGCCGAAACTTTAGCATGGCCGGGATTTCAAAAAGTGGCGGCTAAATATTGGAGAACAGGCTTTGGGGAAATGTACCGTTCTTTTTCTAAGGCCGCTTTTACCAAAGCACTTCAAAAACTTATTCCCGAAATACAGCAGGAAGACTTAGTGGAAGGTGGTGCCGGAGTTCGGGCACAAGCATGCGACCGTGAGGGAGGACTGGTGGATGATTTTATGATTTTGGAAGAACCCAATGTGATTAACGTGTGTAATGCACCTTCACCTGCTGCCACATCATCGTTGGCTATTGGTGAGACCGTGGCCAAGCTTGCGTTGGAAAGGCTTTGATCTATTTTACGGCAGTCACCTCTATTTCAACCAAATAATCAGGATCAATCAAAGCACTCACTTCCACCATACTCGTTGCCGGCTTTATATCTTTAAAAAATTCTCCGTGAGCTTTACCGACTTCTACCCAATGGGTAATATCTGTGACGAACATGCGTGTGCGAACTACATTCTTTAAGGTAAACCCAGCCTTCAAGAGCACTGACTCAATCTTTGCGATTATGAATTTTGTTTGAAGGTAGAAATCATTTTTACCTACAATTCCATTGTCGTCAACGGCAACGGTTCCGGAAACCTCAATGGTGTTGCCCATCTGTACTGCGCGACTGTAGCCAACTATATCTTCCCATTTTGCTCCGGTGGAGTAATTCTTTCTTTCCGTCATTGGTTAAATTTTAATAGATAAGTATCGTTATTTGCCAAAGATAAACCATGAGAAAAGACAACTTTAATTCCGCTGAATTAAACCGCTACAGCCGTCATCTGGTCTTACCCGGATTTGGCGGGGATGCACAATTAAAACTCAAAAAGGCAAAAGTAATTGTCGTGGGTGCCGGAGGATTGGGATCCCCGGTTCTTCTTTATCTGACAGCAGCAGGCGTTGGTGAAATTGGTGTGATTGATTTTGATCAAGTAAGTGAATCCAATCTTCAGCGCCAGGTTCTTTTTACGATGGACGACTTAGAGAAAAGCAAAGCTCAGTCTGCGGCTACTCGATTGAGTAAGTTAAATCCTCATGTCATTTTTAATCCGATTACTCAAAAGCTCACTCCCGCCAATGCTTTAGAGATTTTGAAAAGCTATGATTTGGTCATTGATGCCACGGATAATTTTCCAACACGATACTTAGTCAATGATGCCTGTGTTCTACTCGATATTCCGATGATTTATGGATCAATATTTCGATACGAAGGTCAAGTAGCGTTATTTAATTATCACGGTAGTTTAAATTACCGTGACCTCTACCCTACTCCTCCAGCACATGGATCAGTTCCTGATTGCGAGCAGGGCGGAGTGCTTGGAGTATTAGCTGGTATCATTGGCAGTATTCAAGCCAACGAAGCCATTAAAGTAATTACTGGAATAGGCGAGCCGTTGGTAGGCAAGCTGCTTATTCTGGATAGCCTCACATTAGAAACACAAATCATTACCCTGACTGATCATCATGAACGAAATAATATCAAGAAGTTGATAGATTATGATGATTTTTGTGGGATTAATGGAAAGAAAAAAGAAAATTTGAGCATGAAAGAAGTAACAGTACAAGAATTAAAAGCACTGAGGGACAGTGGAGCGGATTTTCAACTGATTGATGTTCGTGAGCCTCATGAATATGATATCTGTAATTTGGACGGTGAGCTTATCCCTCAAGCCGAAATACCACACAATACCGATAAAATTGCTACGGACAAGAAAGTAGTCATTCACTGTCGAAGTGGAGCGCGGAGTGGCAACATGGTGCAATGGCTGGAGAAAAATAAAGGCTATACTAATCTTTACAACCTGAAGGGTGGAATTTTAGCTTGGGCTAAGGAGATTGATACTACCATGCCTACCTACTAGGCACAAGGCTGTTTCATTATTTGCTACTTTGAATCGCCTGCTCGATATCACCCTTGATATCTTGAATATCTTCCAGACCAAGGGATACACGGATTAATCCCGGAGAGATACCAACCGCAGTGCGCTCGGCATCTGTAAGTTTCGAATGTGTGGTGGAGGCGGGATGGGTCGCAATTGTACGGGTATCGCCCAGGTTGGCGGTATGTGATATCATCTTTAGTGCATTAAGGAACTTACGACCTCTTTCTATTCCTCCTTTGATTTCAAAAGTTACTACACCTCCGCCCAGTTTCATTTGTTTCTGTGCCAATGCATGCTGTGGATGCGATGGAAGAAAAGGATACTTTACTTTCAAGATTTCTGTATGACCTTCCAGATAACCGGCAAGGGTTAATGCATTCCCGCAATGTCTTTCCATCCTCACCGCTAAGGTCTCCAGACTTTTTGAAAGTACCCAGGCATTGAAGGGTGACATAGAAGGACCTGTGTGTCTGGCAAAAAATCTCACTTCTTTAATCAATTCTTTTTTCCCCAAGACAGCACCACCAATTACCCTCCCCTGTCCGTCTATAAATTTTGTAGCCGAGTGCGTTACGAGATGTGCTCCCCATTTAGCAGGGTTTTGCAAATAAGGTGTGGCAAAGCAATTATCCACATTCAAGATCAAATTATGTTTGTTGGCAAGTTTTCCCAACCATTCCAAGTCAATAAGATCAAGGGCAGGATTGGAGGGGGTCTCCACAAAGATCATTTTCGTACTGGGAAGAATAAGTTTCTCCCATGTGGCCGGCTCATTGATCTCTGCATACGTATAGGTAATTCCAACGCGTGGAAAAATGGTGTTTAAGATTTGATGCGTTGAGCCGAACACAGAACGGGAGGCCAAAATATGGTCGCCTGATTTTAATAATGAAGCCATACTAATGTACATAGCTGCCATACCCGAAGCTGTCGCAATGCCATCTTCGGTTCCCTCCAGCAAGCAAAGCTTATCTATAAACTCGCTATTGTTGGGATTGGAGAAGCGTGTGTAAATGTTGCCCTGTACTTCATCGGCAAACAAAGCCCTTGCCTGCTCCGCATCATCAAATACAAAACTGGAAGTAAGATAAAGTGGTACAGAATGCTCACGAAAAGGAGTCCTATCACTTTGGGTTCGAATGGCATCGGTTTCAGAATATCCTTTCTTATCCTCTGCTTTATTTTCTTCCTTTTCCATGGGGCCCTTTTTAAGAATTTATATTTGCCTGCCGCTTCTCCGGCCAGATTAAACTACCGCCAACCAACGCGAAGATACTTACCAGTAATGCTGGTACAAGAATAGGCCAGGTCGTATCATAAAATTGAAATATCGCCCAGGTGAGCAAACCTAATACCATAGAAAGCAATGCTCCCGTAGGGCTTGATCGTTTCCAATAAAGTCCAAAAACAAGCGGAGCAAATAAAGATACTAAACTCAGCACCGAGGACTCGCCAACAAGTTCGTATATATTTGAGCGCAAACACGCCATCACTGTGGCAATGGCAGCAAAGAGTAAAACAGATAAACGTGTGATCACTAACAACCTTTGATCGGTAAGTTTGTCTTTCATCATTGGCTTGATCAGGTTCTCAGAGAAAATGGCAGCGGGAGCAAGGATAGCAGAGCTGGTGGTACTCATTATGGCAGAAAGCAATGAACCAAAAAACAATATCTGAATGGGAAGAGTGGTATGGGCTAACACCATATTCGGCAGTGTGAGTTGGGTATCTCCATTTAGTTGATCGGGATAAAGATGTTTAGTGCAAAGACTAATAAATAAGGGCAACATCGCGATGGTGAGGTAAAGTCCTGCCGCTATAAAACATGATCGCACGGCAGTGCTCACCGAACCTGAGGACATCACGCGCTGAAAAACATCCTGGGATGGAATAGATCCTAAACCTAAAACAGACCAGGCTGCAATGTACGTGACCACTTCCTTGAACTGCCATTGAGGTAAGAATCGATAATTTTCAGCCGGTACTTCATTTAGAACCACAAAGACACCTCCGGCCTGCTCTGAAAGTATGTAGGCCAACACAAACAATCCAACAATGATGATAATGCTTTGAATAAAATCCGTGATGGATATGGCCCACATACCTCCGATATAGGTATAGAAGGTGACGATGAATGCACTGATGATAACTCCTTCCCAAACGGCAAGGCCGGTCACCACATTTAAGATGAGTCCCATCGCCACTAGTTGTGCCGCGATATATCCAATATAGGGAGGAGCAAGAAAAATACCCGCCACCAGCTCGGTCTTTTTGCCATACCGTACTTTAAAGAAATCTCCCAGTGTAAGGAGATTCATATTATACAATTTACGCGCGAAGAAGAGGCCGAAGAGCACAAGGCATAAAGCAGCTCCAAACGGATCTTCAATCACGGCATAGAGCCCCCCTTTCAGAAATTCGGAAGACGCACCAAAAACAGTTTCGGAACCAAACCAGGTAGCAAACAAGGCAGAGGAACTTAAGACAATCGGCAGGCTGCGGCCCGCCAACATAAAATCTCCGGAGGTTTTTACTTTACGTGATGCCCAATACCCAACCAAAATGGTGAGCACTAGATAAATGATAATGGAGGTAAGTAACAACTCGGCTCTGAATAAAAGCCTAAAACTATAAAACCTTGGGGTTAAAGCAAGGCTCCATCACAAAGCAACTCTCCTCTGCGGGGCTACTTAGGCTTTTTAAGTTGGAATGTACGGGTAACATTGAAGCCAAGATGAATGTCGCCATCAAAAAATTGTCCTGTCGTTTCACTAATGAAAGCCCTTTCTGTGAGACCACGGGAATTGCTCATCACCAGCTGGAACACGTGACCTCCTGTTTCAATATCAATACCAAAGCCCAGGGAGTTGTAATAGGGATTATTATCTGGAACATTAAAGCGATAATAGTATTCAGAGGTTAAGGCAATACTACGGCTCACTTTGATTCTGCCGCCCATGCCTAAAGCAAACAGGTCATTGTCTTCGATTGTTTTGTCAACCGTATTTTTATGAACAAACGAAGGCATCAACTGTAGGGAAAGCTTCGAAGAAAATTTACGCGCAATCAACAATTGGGCGGTATAAGACATTCTATCTTCCATTGTAATATCATACGTAGCATCTTCCTTCTTGGGAGAAGTTTTTACAGCGGCATTTGCGAAGGCCGTTATGGTGACGGGCATATTCACGGCTCCAGTACTCTGACGGAGCACCTTATAACGAAGATACGTATCGATGGTCTTATCAACGGAGTTGCGGCCCATGCCCACGCCCAGTCGATCAGTTAATCCATACTCTAGTCCAAGCCTCACATAAGCCTGATCTAATCCGAAAAGCTCATAGATTCCCCCATTCATAGGTCCAAAGCGGTGCGCAAAAATAAACTCAAGCGCCCCTTTGCCTTTGGTTTCGATGGTCTGCCCATTCACTAAGCGAGTGCCTTTGAAGGAGGCGGTAGCATATTCTGTTTCTGGCTTTTGGCTTTGCTCTAATTCTTTTAAGAGATCGTCCTGTGCGACAACACCGTAGGAATGAATAAGTAATGCTGCGAATAATTTTAATTTCATAGGGGCTTGTAGGTAAATTCGATTTTCACTTCTACTTGTTCGGCTATGTTTTGCCAGAGCAACTTTGGTATTTCAATTTTATAATCGGCCAGTTTCACAATGAATTTTGATTTCATCACGATTTTACCATCGACCATCTCTACTGTTCCAGGTATCTGTACTTCTTGCGTTACGCCATGCATGGTAAGTTTACCCGAGGCTGTCGCCTGCTGCTCACCTTTGGCATCGGATTGAAAGCCAGAGATTTTGCCTTGAAAGGTAGCTTTAGGAAATTTCTCCGTATCCATATACTTTTCATTAAAGTGTTCCTTCATCAAGGATTTATCAAATTCAAATTCCTTAATGGGAATAGAAAACACTACATCTCCTGTAGCAGTATTAAATAGACTGACGGTCTTTGTGTTCTCAGCTGCAATGTCTTCAATTGCACCATCTGAGAAAAAAAGAAACGAAAGACTTTTCGGTTGTATACTTCTGACTAAATCCCGAAAATGCTATGCTACAAAGAGCAACAATGATAATTTTCTTGATCATGTAGTTACTTGTTTAATTAGTTATTAGCGGCCCCATCATCTACCCAGCAGCCAATAATATCAATTTGCTGTTGCGTTAGTGTCAATCCTCCAATAGGCATGCTTCTATTCGCTGTCCTTACTTTAATGGATCCGGCTTCGTTTTTCACATTGGAAAATTTAGTCCAATCCCGGCTGCCTGTGCCTGAATCGTGACATCCGTCTAAATTGCACTTTACATCCAAGATGGGCTTAATATCGCTGACATAAGAAGTTCCTGTGTCACCACGTGGTATTACTATACTTACTACTTTTTGACAATCGCTGGCATCTTTTACTATAACTGCATATTGACCAAATTTCAAACCAGAAAAAGCATTGTCTGCACTAAATCCACCGCCTTCAATTTGATATTGATAGGGAGAACTCCCACCAGATCCACTTACTGTCACCGATCCATTTGGAGTAGCACATTGAGTATGCCCCACTATAGAAGTGGTAGCATCCAGATCAGAATTTGCAGCTCCAATATCAACGGATATTGATTTCTTACATTTATTAAAATCCTTCACCATAATGGTATAACTCCCGGGAGCCAACTTGTCAAACTCACTGTTGGTTTGATACTCACCTCCGTTAATATTAAAGTCATAAACCCCTTCACCTCCCGATGCTGTTACGCTGATTTTACCATCAATAGCTTTACAACTAGTTGCATCCGACTTCGTACCAAGACTTATGTCCAAATCTGAAGTAGTACAATCAAAATCAGAGGATAAATCATTATACGAGCAGTCCACTAAAAGCAAACCAACGAGAAAATAAAGAAAAGCTGTTTTAATTTTCATGTGTTTTGGATTTCGGGAAACAATTCTTATGGCAAAATACAACAAGAAATCAATTTTAAGGCCAGAGAGTATTCGGATTTACGATGGGCAGATGGATTGGAAAGGCTCTAAATGAGAAAATCCCCCAAAGTCCTTGACCTCAGGGGATAATCTTGTCTATAGTTGGCTTTAATCTGATACTAAGATACTAGTAGCCGCCAAGGTCACAAACCCCTCTCCGACAATCGGGAAATTCTTTTGGTGAATTGCTGATTTTACCGTTGAGTGGTTTTTGAGCTGTCCGTGGAAGTAGAATCAACTTTAAGAAATTGCTTCTTCAGGCGCTCCTTCAGTTGAGGTTTTGAGCCAGGAAAGGTGGTACGACTGCTGATATCGTAGCTGATGTAAATCAGGAAGCCAAAAAAAAGAATCATAGCCCCTATAAATGCTTTCTTCGATCTTGTCATCTTGAATTACCTAAGCGAAGGTACATTTACATTTGGTAGTTCAATACTTCCCGATAAGTTCTTACCTGCACATACCTCCAATGTACTAACCCCCTATCAGTTGAACAGAATAGGTCTTTAAATATTAGATTACTTCCGGTTTTCTTGTTCATCTTTCAGGCAAAAGCTGACGTCTTATTAGAAATAATAAAACATTAATGATGGCAAAATAACAACTTGAAGCGCACCCTTGAAATGGCACTATATTTGCCCATCAAACGCAACAAACCAAAAATTCATGAAAAAATCAATTCAGCTATCACTACTTCTGCTGTCCTTCTCTATCGCAATGTTCGGGCAGCAGGTAAAGCCACAATGGTCCAAGAAAGTACCCGAGGGTATCAACTGGCAAATGGTAAGTTCTCTTGGAAACTATGTTGTAGGGACTACACAGGGCATAGCAGGAATTAATCCCGATACTGGTGAGGTACTCTGGAAAAATGACAAGGTTGGAGCTGTCACACAGGATAAAGTAAAGCAACTGGGATCCTCTGCTCTGCTCACCATAAGCAATGGCAACAATATTACCATCCTGGATCCATTCTCAGGTATAGTAAAATTTGATGCCAACGAGGCGGGCATCAGTGAAATGAGAGACCAGAAAATCCTTTACAAAGCCAATGGTATTTTAATCTCCGGACGGAATGCGGCAGGCAAGGACGTTTTGTTAATGTCATCGCTGGAGGATGGGAAAGTGAAGTGGAAAATAGAAGATGATTTTGGTAGATTTGTTACGGCCAGTGAAGTTGGATCGACTGAGTTATTGATTGTAACCCTATACTACAACTACAAAGTAAATCCTGCCGATGGTAAAATGATTTGGAAGAATGATGTTTCTGACGCGAATAAGCAATTGGGAAAACTTGGCGCGCTGGGTGGGTTGGTGAAGCAAGCTGCCGCCAACAAGGCGCAGACGATGGATTTTAACGTAAGGTTCTATCAACATCCAACCAAACCAATATTTTACCTTGCTAGCGAGCAAGAAGGTAAACCCGCTGCATCAGGTGGATTTACATCAACCACCACTACAGGTAGCGGGCCAAGCTACCACACCACTTATTCAGCCTTTGACATTAACAATGGAAACAGGATATGGGCAAAGCCCCTTGACCTCTCCGGTAAAATTGGAGGAGTTTATTTTGATGAAAGCGGAATAGTGATCATGCCGGATGATGGGTCTAATACAAAGGTTAACAACTATGACTACACAACACAGAAAGGTAAGTGGGGTAAGAAGGGCAATGGCATCAATATCAAAGGCGGAATATATAGTTATCAGAAAGTGAAAAACGGATTGGTGTTAGTATCTCAAAATGCATCGGGCAAGAATTTTGTGTCCTATCTTGACCAGACCACGGCCGCGCTTACGTTCGAAAAACCTGTGCAGATAGAAGGAAGGCTCGTATCCAGTGAGGTCACCCCTAAGGGGTTGTTCTACATTACAACGGAAGAAGTGAATATACTGGACATTACAACCGGGAAACTTCTATTTGATAAAGGAATACGGACAATCCCATCCTTGACGACACAAAAAGGAAATACCGTTTACGTCTTTAACCTAAAGGACAATACGTTGATTGAGTTAGACAAGTATACTGCGGCCCTAAAAGTAGTTAAAGCCGGTATCACGTTTGAAGGAAAGGAGTCCCCGCAAAACATTGAACTTCGCAACAACGGCATATTGATAAGCTCTTCTCAAAACCTGGCGCTGGTTGGTTTTGACGGAAAAGTGGCCTATCAAAAATACTTTGAGGCCCCACGTGATCCAGGAATCATTCGCGCATTGCAATATGCACAGGCAGTGCGTGCAGCATACATCAGTGCAGCAGCCTATACTGTTTCCGCTGAGTTTCAATCGGCCAGCGTGCAAGCCAAGTCCCAAGAAGATCAGGCCAGTGGAGTTATGCTTGAGGGAATTGGAAGCGCCTATGGAGAATTGGGCAGTGCTGCTTCTGACTTTTCCAAAAAATCTTGGCAAGCTGCGAATGCAAGATTTAAAGCAACTCAGAGTGCTAACAACTATACTGTCGTACTAACTAAGCAAGATAAAAACAATGTGTTGATGAAAATTAACAAATTGACAGGTGCAAGTGAAGGAACAATAGACATAGGAAAGGACACTGCTCCAAACTATGCCATGGATGGTGTAACAGGTATGGTATTCTATTCTACAGGCGGTGGTGCTGTGGTAGGGTATAAGTTGTAACACGCATGTGGGTTGGCAAAAAACTTTGTTGCAACCGCAAAGTCAAGATACTCCAGATAGTAGCAGAAAAAGAGGGGCTCATCGCCCCTCTTTACATTTTCGTAATCAAATGATTACATTTTCAAGGTCAAAGGTTAAAATCAAAATATTTCAGTCCTAGTTTGAAAATTATTCGGGTGCTTGTGTGAGTTTGACCGATGCTTATGTGTAAATGGCCGGAGCGATAGTGTGCTTGACCGGAGCTAATGCATAAATGACCGATGCTTGTGCGAGATTGACCGATGTTTATGTGTAAATGACCGGAGCGATAGTGGGTTTGACCGGAGCTTCAGTAACCAATTATGTTATTGACAGGTTCAAGGTTATTCAGGCTGATCGCTCTTCCGTTTTTTCTTTAAGGGGAACTCAAAGCCCATTCGTACATTGATACGCTCCCGGTAAGGGCTATTGTCGTGATCGTCATAGAGGTTGTAGAGTAATTGAAAATTGCCCTTCACCCCTTTCATGAATTGATAGTCTTTCTTTATGCCTGCAAAAATGCTTCCCACCCAGGCGCGGGAATTGGCATCTACTTGTTGTTGTGAGGTAATCGTAGGAATGAAAGTGTTCATCTTCTCTCCCTCTGCCCGCAGCGAAAATCCTTTCTTAAATTTAAAGTCGACAAAAAGGCGCGGACCGTAGATGCGGTCCTGACTATTCAGCTTAAGATTCTTACCAAAACTCATTCGTTCATTCCATCCTGCGCCTGCTGTGAGGCGGTCCGAAATGCGATATCCAATCAATGGATTAAAGTCAATCATTACATTGGAGTTCTTCTGAATCTGAAGCGTGATGCCCGGCACAAACCGTTCGATCCAAGGCTTGCCGGTCATCTCATTGGGCACGCGCTTCGGTAGGTCTTTCATATCTTGAAGGCTTGTGTATTTTTCCTTCAATTTCGACATGTGATCCATTGCGGCTTTCAACTGTTCACCTTGTCCGGCAAAATGATCTACCGCCTGCTTCTGTACTTCCTGCATAGCCTGCTGCTTCAATGCCTCCTCATCGGTTGCCATCTTTTTGTACTGATCCAAAGCCTGAGTTTGTTTCTGAATGCCCTGCACCTCTTCCAATTTACTCACTCTGTTTTCCAATTCCTTCGGAAGCTGTTCCATATCGTTAAGATTGCCGGAAGAAATTGTTTTGACATCCTTGCTATAGCCATCAATCTTTCCAGTCACCTCGTTCACCTGACCCATGGTACCCTGTGCTTTTTTCAATTCATCCATCCCCTTGATTTTTCCTAATTCCTCCTGCGGCAATGCGCTCACCTCTTTTATCTTTTCCTGCATACCTCCAAGTCCTTCTATCTTACCCGTTGGATTTTTCACATCACCCAGAGGATTTTTAAGCTCACCTAGCGGGTTGTTGATGTCCGAAGAAGGAAGTTTCACATCCGTGCCGGACAATCCTGATGTGCCCAGCGAAGGTGAATTCACATTGGGTAAATCGATACTGCCCGGCAAGTTCGCTCCAGCTCCTCCCTCCTTGTTCATCAAGCTTAGCTTCTCGTTAATTTTGTTTTCTGCTTTTTCGATAGGTGCGCCTATTCTTCGCACGGGCTCATTTACTTTTAACTGCAGGGCAGCAATTTTACCTTGCGCTTCATTAACATTTTTCATTGGCCCAGCCTGCTTTAGGCTGTCTAATAACCGAGAGTATTTGCCTGTGGATAAACCCAACGATGAAAGACTATCAATGCGGTGTGAAAGTTTGCCTTTGATGGAGTCCAGTTTACGATTGTAGTTGGCAAAATTCTTCTTCAAACTATCAGATGAATGTAGTTTTCCTCTGAGGGAATCAAGTTTGCTTCGTTGCTTTACAAAATTGGGTTTAATGCTATCCTGAAGGTGACTAAGTTTTTGCGAGATGAAGCGGATACTGTCTGCGCCTTTGGTTAATTTTAAAGAGGCAGTGTCAAGTGCTGAGAGTTCGGACTTAAAGTTCTTGCTTTTAAGCGAGTCAGGTTTTCCATTCTGGGCTGCCAGCAATAGAGAAAAAATGCTAAAGAAAATGGTTAAAATAAGATTCCTGACCATAAATTAAAAATAGTCATAAACGTTTGAATAATAGGGTCTTCTGAGATAAATAATCGATTTTTTTTGAAGCCTTAGAAAGCGTGGAAGTTACTTCCATAAATGGCGCGGAAGTTACTTCCGTGCCTTCTAGAGAAACTCAACATCAATCAGGCCTTTAATACCAGCATAATCTCTCGTGCTACTGTACAAATAATCCTCTGCCCTATCAACTATCCTTGCTCTACGGGATTCATGTGTATGTAATTTAGTTTCTGGTCCGCAATTCCCTTACCTCGCGCTCTTTCGCACTCACAACATCCGCGTTAGTCATGGGTGTCATGCCGAAGGATGGCATGTGTGTTGGATGTGCGATCGGGGACTACTCTTTGATGTGATACCTAACCCCCCTCTTTTCACCTGTCTTCAACAAGAAGCCTTCGTTCACCAAGTAGGTCGTATCTTTTTTCAACGTGTTGCGTGCATAGTCTTTAAAAGCATTGTCGATATCACTTATTTGTACTGTTTTCTTTTTCTTGATGTACTGCAAAATATTTTGCTGCCTTTCATTCAATTTCTTCTTCAGCTTGTTGTATGTTTCATACTTGGCTTCCAATCGTTGTATCAACACCACCATGCAATCAAGGAAAAACAAAACCCATTTATCAATAAGCTCGGTATCCTTAACCCTGTTCTTCTGACCTTCCATCAACGCACGATAGTATTCTTCTTTCTTTGTCTCAATGATATTTTCAAAGGATACGTACTGGATAAACTTATAATCCTGTTGCAGCATCAGCAACGTGGTCAACAATCGGGACAAGCGGCCGTTCCCGTCCTGATACGGATGTATCGATAAAAACTCATAGACAAAAACTGCAATGGCAACCACGGGGTGCATGTCTTGCTTGGTGAACCGCTCGTTCGCCCACTTGATCACCTGTTGTGTTTCTGTGGCCGTCAGGTGTGGCTCTGTTGTCTTAAATATGGTTCGCTTTGTTCCATCAGGGTAATTGGCCACCACTTGATTGGACAAGGCTTTGTATTTTCCTTTGTGGTCCTGGTCTTTGCTGCTATACTTTAGCAGCATACCGTGCAACTGATGGATGTAGCGTTCTGTTAATTCAATATCCTGATGATTATCAAGGATCACTTGTAACACTTCGAAATAACCAATCACCTCCTGCTCATCCCTTGTCTTGAGCTTAGTAATCTTTACAGACTTCAATAATTTTTCCACTTCGGCATCCGTCAGGGTTGCGCCCTCTATCCGTGTCGATGAACCGATACTTTCTATTGTTGCAATTTTACGAAGCTCCTTTAAATGCTTCGAGTTCTGGTGCTCAATGGCTTTCCATTTGCCTTTAAAGCTGTCGATAATGCTCAACCGCTGCATCATTTGCTGGTATACACCCCCGCTAAACTTCAGTTTCTGCTCTATACTTTTAGATATATCCATATTGTATCCATAACTATCCAAAACAAAAATAAGTAAATTGGAGGTCACAAATTGTGTCCTCCAATTTTTTAGTTCCTATCCCAACGGGTGGACCTATGTTGCCGCAAACTGCTATTTTTTGTTGTTAGAATTCTTCGCCCCCACTCTCTCAAACATCCAAAGCATCCATTCTTTTCTGCTTTCTTTTGGATGTTCTGTTTGCTTTTAAGATCGCTTTTGAAGTATGCCTTTTGAGGTCTCTGAGAATATCCTCCATCTTTGACCCGGTAGTACCGATGATCAAATGAACATGGCTGCTCATGATACACCAGGCATAAAGTTCAAGGCCTTTATGTTGCTGGCAGAATTTTAAGCTGTCTACGGTAATATCCTTGTACACCTTAGATGGCGCGGAAGTTACTTCCGTGCCTTCTAGAGAAACTCAACATCAATCAGGCCTTTAATACCAGCATAATTTCTTGCACTGCTATGCAAATACTCCTCTGCCTTATCCACTATCCCTGCTATTACCGGATTCATGTGTATGTAATTTAGTTTCTGGTCCGCAATTCCCTTATGAGACAATTCAATGGGATGATACTCATTCTGCCAAAATTTAAACTTCTCATGCTTCTTGCTTCCGGCAGCAGCCTGATGAAAAATATCCAGCATCCAATCTTTACGGCTTTCAGTAGTACTATTCTCTATCGCACGACAAAGGTGTACAGAAGTATATTTCTTAAAATCTCTGATAATCTCTTCTATTTTAAACTCTCCCTTACGACCAACTATCAAATGAATATGATTGGTCATCAGGCACCAGGCATAAATAACCAAGCCTTTATTCTGTTGACAGAATTTTAATGAATCTATTACAATGTCCTTATACTCCTGACGCGTAAAGATATCTACCCAACCTTCAACGGCAAAGGTGATAAAGTGAGGAAAATCCTGATCCCTGACCTTGTATTTTTCACTCATATCATCTCCGGCCCGTTACCTCCGAGTCTCATTTAGAAACTATTTCAACGGAACTAAGTTCCTTCTTTAGTTTCATTAAACAAAGTAGATTTTTTAGTAACCGCACGAAAGAAACTTTCGCGCGAGAAATAGGTAAGAACTTCCGTGCCAGATTAGGGATGGCGTGGAAGTTACTTCCGTGTCTTCTAAAATAAATTCTACTCTCTTGCTCATTACTCCCCATTGATGGCGCGGAAGTTACTTCCGTGCCTTCCTAAATAAATTCTCCTCTCTTGCTCACTACTCTCCATCCTCGTTTAGAAAACTATTCAACGGAACTAAGTTCCTATTTAAATTTCATTGAACAAAGTAGATTTTTAGTAACCGCACGAAAGAAACTTTCGTGCGAGAAATGAGAACTTCCGTGCCTTCTTAAATAAATTCTCCTCTCTTGCTCATTACTCCTCATCCTCATTTAGAAAACTATACTACGGAACTAAGTTCCTATTTAAATTTCATTGAACAAAATAGGCTTTTGAGTAAGCGCACGAAAGAAACTTTCGCGCGAGAAATGAGAACTTCCGCGCCAGATTGGGGGCTTCGTCTATGAAGCGGTTAAAACAAATTGTTATGGGTGGTTATTTAATAAATGCAGCGAGTGACCAATTCCCTGGTATATTGCAATATTTTCACTAAAAAACACGTACTCATTTTTTGGAAGTTCTTCTATACTCTTAATCGTCTTTTTCATCTTATTGTAGACAAAGACATTATCATTAAAACTTATAAATAATCCTTTTTCGTAAGGATTGAAAAAACTAATTCTAAGAGGCTCTGATTTAATGATTTCAAGTCCTTTCCTACTTGAGAGCGTATATTCAACTATACTATTCTTTTTTGAATAGTATAAGTAAGAATCAGTTATTTGTAATAAATCTAGTACGTTACTGTCAATTATCTCAGATTTACCAGAGGCCAAACAAAATAGTTTATTGTCCAAGCTACGTAAATAAATTTTATCCATATTCATTAACGTTTCTATTCCTAGGAATTCGCCCTTTGAATCATACTGTTGGCTAAATATTTCTTGCGATTTTCTTCCTCCTATTTTATAAACCAATACTTTATAGACATTTGAAGAAGTATTCAATGTTGTTATTATCAAAGAAGATTTATCACTCGAAACAGAAAAATTTCTTATCACATCATTACCCCCTACTTTGTAAACCTGCCTTCTTTCTTGTGTTGAAAGAGAATATTTAAGAATAGATTTCCCATTAGATAAAAAGAAAAAATCGCTCTCACCGGCCTTAATATCTATGAGATCAAGTATATAGGTCTCCAGATTTAATACGAAACAAGAGTCCTTACGAATGTTATAAATTAATATCCTCCCCTCAATAAATTCATCGGCTTCCTTTGAATTAGGTTGGAAGTAAACAATATATCTTTCTTCTTTATCTACAAATAGAAACTTTCCTGTTTTTGCAATCTCTATTTGCCCGTATAAAGAATGACTGCAAATCATCAAGAGAATACAGATCGTTTTTTGAAGTATCACTTTTGTCATCCACATAATTCAATATTAATCAATTGACCAATGTATATGTGTCTTATGTTGACTCTTAACCGTTTCTCTTGCTGTTTTTGTCGCTGCAGGAAGACTATCAGTAATATACTCTCCCCCACTTTTCTTCATAACATGAGGCCCGAAATTTTCCCTTCGTCCAGTTTGATTCTCAAACGCATTCTGTAACTCTTTAACCGCTTCAGTTGGGTTTTCAGTAATATTCTCTCCATTTACAGCTCCAATATCAACTGCCTTTGCTCCATTTGAATCATAGTGCCTACTATCTGTACCATGAGTACCATTTGTAGTCGCTGTAATTAAAATTGATGTTATTGGGCTTACTTTGTGTGCTTCTTTCACAGCACCCTCTACTGCATCAACCATGCCATTATCAACTTCGTTATCAGATGATGTCCCATCAGATGTATTTTGAAAAGTTACAGTCACTGTAGATTTATTGCCATCATTGTCCTCTACTTCTATGTTGGTAAATTTCTTCTTATCATCGGTTGGTGGTGTCTGGGTTTGTTGGGGACAATCACCTTTCTCACATGGAGTAGTCCCTTCTACCACATCCTCAGCCATCATTCCATCTGGGTCTATAAACCTGATAGGGTTATCATAAGCATAATTATACGGTGAATGTCTCCGCATCAAATCGGCAGCTGGGTCAATTGATAAAAATCTCCCAATCGCAGGATCATATTGCCTTGCTATGTAATCATACCATCCTAAATCCAACTCATCTTGAATTTCAAAACCATTAAACTTGTATTGATTCGCTACTGAGTTTTCGCGATTGTAAGAGTTAAAAGTTAAACCGAAGGGATAATAGTCATCTGACTGCACCACAGGTGATTTAGTATGCGTCACCTTAAAGTCATCAAAGTAAACTTCCACCGGAGTTGCGTTTTCGTTGCTGATCCAAATATAGGAATATCCGGCCTGGGCGATGACAATTTCCTGATCGGGTCTTATCCATTCAAAAGGTGTATCGTTTCCGTTTTCCAGTGCGGCTGTGGTGAGGCGCTTGTAGCCGCTCTTGCTCAGGACCACATTATAGTTGCGGTCAAACACCAGCCAGTTGAGGTAGGCCTTGGGTGCGGTGCCGGTCTCGCTGGTTTTGTTCAGCAGTCCGCCAAAAGGAACATTGGTGGCAGTGTTGGTGGCATAGCCTGCACCGTCTATGATCGTGCCACCCGTGGCGGTTCCCAGTGCAATGGTATTGATCCAACTGGCAAAGGCAGAAATATTGGTAGGGTTAGAGGCATCAAAGTACTTGACAAACACTTCCAGTTGCAGTTTGTCGCCCGGCATAACGGAGAGTGATCGTGCGAGGCCAATCTTCTCGGTGGCCGAGCCGCTCAGGCGCTGTGAATATCCGGGGGTTACGGTAGGAGCTGTGCCGTTGGTGCGGTCAAAGATGTGGCTGTAAATTCTTCTCGCGTTATCATAATTCAGGAACTGCCCACGCTCGGTGGTGGCATTGGCATCCTCCAGTGTAGCTTTAGGCGCTTCCACTTCGTCTTTGGTGGTGAAGGTAGTACGCACATTGCCCAGGTGGTCTTTGAGGTGGTATTGGTATTCGGTGGGCAGGGCGCTCGCTACATCCACTTCAATGAATGCTCCGTTGACGGGATCAATCTCGTAGAGTTCAATTTTGTTGGCATAGATAATATCGCCAATGGTTACAGGACTCCATAGTGCGCCTACTTTAAGCTGCGTTACATTTGAAGGTACGGTAAAATCAG
Organism: Bacteroidia bacterium; assembly: GCA_031401775.1. Classification (GTDB taxonomy): domain Bacteria; phylum Bacteroidota; class Bacteroidia; order Cytophagales; family Cyclobacteriaceae; genus ELB16-189. Next base: position 47,186 of record JANNRV010000128.1, read on the forward strand.
CTGTCACCCAGGCTTCATTACCAGCTCCGGAAGGAATGATTTTAGTCAGCCAAACCAAATTACCCGCAACTTCAGCGTTGACATATACATAAGCCGGTGATGTAGTCCGGTATCCTTTGAACTTGTACTGATAGTTTTTGCCCGGCTTCACAGTGATATAATTGGAAATGAAACCCGGAGTGCTCGTTGCCTGATTGGAAACTACTTTCAGATAGGTCTCCATTCCTTGTGTTTCATTGGTTATCGCTACCGATGCATTGGGTCCAAAACCTGCTGTTGTTGTTGCATCGCCATTAGGTACAAGCTGTGGTGACGGAACGATTTGTTTTCCGGCTGAACCTTTAGTGATGCGGCCTTCCTCATGATTCACAAATTGCAGCACATCATTTTCATAAATGTATTCTCCCGCATAGTCGGTTTTCTTAATGAGCGAATTGGCAGAGTTATACACCTGCTGACTCAGCTTCCTTCCCGTAGCATCGTAGATGTACTTCACATAGTCGCCTGTATTCTTCGTCACTTTGTCGGGCAGGTTCAAGTGATTATAGGTAATGGCGGTGATTACTTTGTTCTTATCTACTGTCATGTTGCCGTTGGCGTCATAGACATAGTCGGTAGAGGCAATGTTGCCGTCTACAAATCCTTTGGTGATATCGCCCCCATCGTTCACGGACTGCAACAGGTTGCCTGCACCGTTGCCTGTGCCATAGGTGTAGCTGAGCGCATCCATGGCGCTGCCGTTTATGCCTTTGCGGCTGAGCGATTGGATGTTACCGTTGAGGTCGTAGCTCAGATTATCTTCATGATAAGCTGTAGAAGCATTCCACGCGGTGGTCTTCTCCTTATGGTTGGCATTGAGCAGGCGGTTCATGGCATCATACCCAAACTTGTAGCCTCGTTCTTTAATATCGCCCAGACCTTGGTTGGCGCTGTAGCTGATGGAGGAAATGTTGCCGTTGAACTGCTCATCGCCTGTTGTGGTAAGGCCCGCAACGAGGTTGTTGTAATTCAAATTCATGCCGAACAGATCGCCCATATCATCATTGGTAGGGTCAACTGTCAATTGTCCATTGTTAATGGAGGTTAGCCATCCTCGTATGTTGTAGCGATAGTCAACCGATTGCTTGAAGCTGGTACCATCGGTGGAGTGAAGTTTCTTATCTATCAATTGGCCGAGTTCGTTGTATTCGTTTTGCGCCAGCAACACGGGTGTAGCGCCATTGATGCTGTGGAAGGTTTTTAATAAACGGCCGGTGTGGTCGTAGGTAAAGGTGCGGGCGATGGATGAAATTATCTTATTACTAAATGAGCCTCTTACATTAAGCAATGTGGCATTTGTGTTGTATAATGTTGCGTCAATCAATAATGCTGAAGTTGATGATTTCAGTGAAGTATGCAGTAAAAGACCATTCCAATAATACTTGATTACTCCACCTTGCCTTTCAATTCTCATGATGTCCCCAATTTTGACATTGTTTGCATTAGCACTAGGATTAGATGGCTCATATATCGTCTTTATATAGTTGCCGTCCTCTCGAATGTAGTAATTAGTCTGTTGTTGATCGATTGCAAAATCAATACTTGCTTGAAGTTGGTCGGGGTCTGAATCTGATAATCCAATATATCTATTAAAAGTGGTCTCTGACATTGTTACCTCTACCCAGCCATTAACACCTGCTGGAAGAATTTCCAATGAAGACGCACCTGAGTTGCCCCAGGCTGTAACAGCTGTCTTAATTAATCCAGTAGAAGTCACACTCGCTCCAACTATATTCTGCCATGTGGGATTGCGATTAATCGTTACAGTCTTTGATTGCAATACTTTTCCGACAAAGTCATATAAATTGGTATTGATTTGCAATTCATTCCGATGCATTTCATTTATAGATTGAACTAAGCGGTATTTATCATCATAATAATTTATTGATTTACTCCAATAGGGAATCGCCTCCATTATTCTAGTCTTTGTTCCTGTGACCTGGCCAATTACTCGTGTAAATTCTAAATACGGTTGTGTATACACAACTCCGTTTACCGTAACATTGGTGATTACGCCCGCGAGGTAATTGAAATCATTTCCCCAGTTGCTCTTAAAGGAATAGTTGTCGTAATAAGTTACGGCTAATATCTCGAATCCAGTTTGTACGAAATTAGTTGCATTGCTGAAAACTAAATTGGTATACCCATGATTAGCTGGGCTACCATCATAGCTCTCTGCAAATACCGTTGTACTTATACGTGAATTCATCTCAGCCTGTGTTAGAAAAATGTTGTGCGTATAGATGCCAGAGATGATAGGCCTGTTAAGCACATCATATTTCGTAAAACTCCACTTGTTTACCTTACGCTGTTCTCCATCCTGTGTAAGCACTAACCGATCACGGTTGTCATAGACCATGTATACCCACTCGGCACCGGGTACTTTTTTGGCGATCATGCGCTTGCGGCCGTCATACTTGTATTGAAAGCCCCAGTTGTCGAGCGTGAAACGTTCTGGTGCTTTTGTATCAATGGGGTCACTCATCAAGGTCATGCTAGTGGCTTTGGTACTTGTACAACTCCAGCGATATTTCCCTTCGGCTGCCACAGTTGCGTTCACGATGCGGTAGGTGTTTCCCGTAAGAGCATTAGCATTGGAAGATGAAATGTCCAGCCACGTAACTCCATTGGGTTGCAGTTTTTCCCATTTGAGATTGGAGGTCTGCCCTCCTTTGGGGCGGGCGGTGAGAATGAAATCAACTCCGGTGGTTAAGGGTTGCGTGGGGGTATCATTGATGGTTTTCTGCGAAGCATAAGTAAAAGTTTTGATACCAACACCAATCAATGGCTCAAGCTGTGAGAAATCAAGTCTATTGCTACTCAGCCCCAAGACTAGGTTAATCTTATTGACATGAGCCGCAAAGTTGGGAACAGATGCAACTTCATTGTTATCAAATTGAATAGTTGTAATCACCGGCAATGAAAGAACTGACGTAGGCAAACTTGTAAATTTATTATAATCACCTCTGAAATAAGTTAACCGAGGGCAGCTGCTCAGCTCGGAAGGAAATGGCCCTGAAAAATTATTGCTTTGAATGCTTAACGAACTGAGTTTTGTCCAATTGCCGACAAAGGAAGGAAATGAACCACTTAGTTGATTGTTGTTTACATAAAATAAAGTAAGCTGGATAAGGTTGGTATACGTAGAGGGAATGGTTCCTGAGAACTTATTCGCACCGGCATAGAATTGAACAAGTTTTGTAAGGCTACCCAACGAAGGGGGTAACTCTCCAGAAAGTTCATTTGTATAAATGACTAAGTAGAGGAGGTTAATCAGATTACCCAGACTACCAGGTATGGCACCACTTAGTTTGTTTGTGTTAAGATATAAACCTTGAAGTTTGGTAAGATTTCCCAACGATGAGGGAATCTCTCCCGTAAGCTGATTAGAGTCTACCCTAAAATAAAGGAGGTTATTTAAATTTCCCAGGCTGCCAGGAATGGTCCCAGTCAGACTGTTTGTAAAGAGATAGAGATATTGAAGTTTAATTAGATTGCTCAATGAACTCGGGATTGATCCGGTTAATGTATTTGCATGTAGGTATAAATGAGTAAGATTAATAAGGCTACCTAATTCTGAAGGTATTGATCCACTCAGTAAATTATTATTCAGGTACAGTTGGATCAATGTTGTTATATTTCCTAAGGAAGAAGGAATACTCCCCGTAAGCTGATTACTATTCAAACTCAACTGTGTAAGCGCAGTCAGGTTACCTATAAAGGATGGAATAGAACCATTTCTATTGGTTGTACTCATTTCCAAATAAGTCAGCAAAGTCAGATTCTGTATCCAAGATGGAATAGTGCCAGCATTAAAATTGTTAGTGCCAATACTAAAGGTTCTTAGTGCAACTAAAGAACCGAGGTTTGGAATATCCCCGGTTAAAAGATTGGTTGATAAGTAAAGATTCTGGAGTGCAGTCAGGTTATTAAGTGTTGATGGAATAGCTCCAGTCAATTTGTTACTATGAAGGTAGAGTGTGGTCAGGTTGGGCAAAGAACCAATACTGCCTGGGATTGCAGAGGCGATCAGGTTTCCCTGAAATGAAATAGTGTTAAGCTTTGATAGTGTACTGATTGTTTTTGGTATCTGCCCCGTGAGGTTATTGTTGTTGAGAGATAATCCTGTGATATCCCCATTGGTCACAACAACCCCATACCATGCATCCATCTGTGCTGCTGTGGCGGAAGCGGGCCAGGCTCCCGGCAAGGGCCATAGCGATTTATTAGTCCAGGTAGCTCCTCCAAGGCTATCATAAATATTTTTAAGAGCTGCCAACTCAATGTTATCGGAGACTAATCCTGCATCTGATGCAAGTACATTGAGTACGGTCGATGTTGCAATAGTGCATCCACTTGCATTTGTATAACGAACGCTTACTGTCTTTGCTCCCGATGTTGTCCAGGTTACTGTCGCGGTATTGCTTGTTGCATTGCCTCCGGCTGTAACCGTACCTCCGGCAGATACTGACCAGATATAATTGGTCATTGCCGCTTGAGTCGTATAGATATTGCCTGCTACGCCTACGTAAGGATTTACCGGGCCTGTGGTTAACGTGGGTACTGGTAAGGCATTCACCGTTACGGCTCGCACGGTAGGTACTGCTGCTGTACACGTATTGGCATTGGTGTATCTAACACTTAAACTTTGTGCTCCGGCCGTTGTCCAGGTGATGGTAGCGGTGTTACTGGTCGTTGTGCCTCCTGCTGTGATCGTACCCCCTGTTACGGCCCACACGTAATTGGTCATGGCCGCTTCGGTGGTATACACATTTCCGGCTACTAAAACGCAAGCACTTACCGGGCCTGCGGTGAAGGTTGGGACGGGTAGTGCGTTGACAGTTACATTTCTAATTACCGGTATGGTCGCGATACACCCCAATGCATTTGTGTATCGCACACTTATCGTCTGAGCGCCCGCTGTATTCCATGTAATGGTAGCCGTATTGCTTGTGGCATTTCCTCCGGCTGTAATCGTACCACCTGCCGAAACCGTCCATGTATAATTTGTCATCCCAGCTTCCGTGGTATATACATTACCTGTGGAGGCAGCACATGCTGTAACGGCTCCTGCTGTAAACGTGGGAACAGGTAAGGCATTTACGGTAACATTTCTAACAGTCGGGGCAGTGGCTATACAACCACCGGCATTCGTATATCTTACACTTACTGTCTGCGCTCCGGCTGCGTTCCAGGTAATCGTTGCCGTATTACTAGTAGATGTTGCACCCGCAGCGATGATCCCTCCAGCCGATACCGTCCACACATAATTCGTCATCCCGGCTTCTGTAGTATAGATATTTCCCGTTGAACCGATACACGCTGCTGTGGCACCTGCTGTAAAAGTAGATAGTGGTAATGCAACCACTGTAACATTGCGTACAACAGGCGCTGCTGCTGTGCAGCTATTACTATTTGTATATCGAACACTTACTGTCTGTGCTCCGGCTGAGTTCCAGGTGACGGTTGCTGTATTGCTGGTCGTGGTTCCTCCGGCAGTAATTGTCCCCCCGGCTGATACAATCCATACATAGTTGGTCATGCCTGCTTCTGTTGTATAGATATTACCAGTTGAGCCAATGCATGGCAAAGTAGGACCCGTTGTAAAGGTTGGAATCGGCAATGGGTTTACTGTTACATTTCTTACCGTAGGTGTTGCGGCAGCACAATTAGCAGCATTAGTATACCTCACGCTTATGGTCTGAGCTCCGGCAGTATTCCAGGTGACAGTCGCTGTGTTGGAAGCAGTAGTTCCTCCGGCAGTGATTGTACCTCCGGCCGATACCGTCCATACATAATTCGTCATACCGGATTGTGTTGTATACACATGACCTGTTGAAGCGACACATGCAGTTGTGGAACCTGTCGTAAATGTTGGTGCTGGTGGCACATCGACTATGACGCTACGTACTATAGGCGCAACAGCACTACAACCACTCGCATTGGTATATCGTATGCTTACCGTTTGGGTTCCCACGCTATTCCAGGTCACTGTTACAGTATTACTTGTTGTAGTTCCTCCGGCAGTAATCGCACCGCCCGCAGATACAGCCCAAACATAATTGATCATTCCTGCTTCTGTTGTATAAACATTGCCTGTCGATACTGAGCAAGCTGTTGTAACGCCTCCGGTAAAAGTTGGCACTGGCAATGCATTTACTGTGATGGATGGACTGCCTGTCATTGTCTGAGTACAACCCGTAGTTGCGTTGGTAGCAACAACAGTATAAACACCAGCAGTTAACTGGCTCGCCCAGGTCAATAAGCCTCCTGTTCCTGCCAGTGCAGCGCCTGAATTAGTTCCTCCAATTTTAAGTTGATAGTTTACTCCTGTTTGCGAACCAGATAAGGTAACATTCAGGCCTGTGCCTGCACAGGTAGTACCCCCTCCTGCTACCGTAAAAAAAGTAGGTAATGGATTGTTAGTTACTGTTGTGCTTCCCGTCATTGTTTGAGCGCAACCGGTAGAAGCATTGGTTGCGGATACAGTGTACGTTCCAGCTGTTGTTTGATTTGTCCAGGTCAGTACGCCACCTGTCCCGCCCACCGGTGCGCCAGCGTTACTTCCATTTATTCTTAATTGGTAATTAACACCGGATTGAGAACCGGACAGCGTTACATTAGGCCCTGTTGAACCGGCACAAAACGCACCACCCCCTCCGACCGTATACTGAGTTGGCAAGGCATTCACAGTAACATATTTTATCCCGGAATATTCTATTGTCACAGGATTACATTCTTGGTGATTAGGGTAGATTGTTGTGCATTGCCATTCATATTCCGTTTGACACTCAGGAATTCTATCCGGCTCACAAACCTCGACCCCCACATTTCCGCATTCATCATACGGGGGATCATTTACCGTGACGCATTCAGTTGTTGTGGAGGAAGAATAGGCTTGGACATAGTTAGTTGTATTGGCGTACCACTGTATGGTTACACTCGCGCTTGTTGAGGATCCTATGATCGTACCGCCCACCACCGTCCAGTTGGTAGACCCAATAGAAGAAGAATAGGTAGCTGTCGTACCGCTACAAACAGGGCTCGTGCCCGTAATGGTTATTGTTTGGCTGTAGGACTGGAAGGAGGTAAGGCCGGCAATAAATAAGAGGTAGACGATATATTTTTTCATTGCAGCTAATTTTCCGGTCTTGAGGTCAGATGCTAAATATGCGCTTCTCATAGAACTTTGAAGGAAGTGAGAGTATATTCTGTAATTGTCGGTCCTGCTTCTCTCACCACAAGAAGTTGTGCTTTAGTCTCACTTGCACCTTTTGTAAAGGTGAGTGTGCCGTTGCCACTATCTCCTTTTACTTCGTAAGTAATGCTGCCTTGAGCATTTACATTTCCCCATGTACCGATGGCTTCAACTACATCGAATGTCCAACGGAGGGTTCCATCATAGCTCTTTAATTCCACTTTGGTTCTGCCGTACGTGATTAGCGTAGCTTGCTCCTCACTGAAGTCTCCTCCTGTCATGTTCTGGATCTTGGCAACATTCCATGACAGGTTTGCCTGTGTTATTTCTTGTGCTCCTGCAGTAAATGTCAGAACAGATAAGATTACCAATAAAGCATTTTTCATTTTCATGGCTGGGCAAATCTGGTTACGGCCTCCGGAGGTAATACCACGGCCAGGTTTCCTAAGTCATCATACACATAATACGTGCTGGCATATACTTTTGAAGCTCCGCTCCCGCTTACTTGTACTTTCTTGCAGACAACTCTCCCTTGTTTGTCGGTGTACTCAATTACTTCCTTACGGCTTTCATCGGAAGTAATCGTTACTGATAGCGCATTGGCAGGAAAGTATTTGATGACATTATTCTCTTTTGCTGTAAACTGCCCGGTAGGCCGGTCATAGGTAAAGAATATAATCTCTGAGGCATTGTTAAAATCATATGCCTTTGTAACCGTATGATCATTTAGATTATAAGGATTGGCATCGACAGGCTGCCATGCTTGACCGGGGGCGCCTTGTTTCAAAACTTTATTCACCGGTGAGGCCTCATATTGCGTTAAAGCAAAAGGGGCAATGTCTTGAGTTATCTTACCTGAAGGAGATGAACTATAATAGTTTAATTGGTTTTGCACTGCCAGGCTGTTGTAACTGAAATTGGTTGATGCTACAAATGGAAGGTATTTAACACTTTCTCTTCCATACTGATCATACTGTTTCAATTCTACAATATCGCTTCCGGCTGGTGATGCATAGTGATTGACATTTTGTACAGGTCTTCCAAGGCCGTCAAAGAAATTAGTGATGGTGTTTACTTTTGTCTTATCGAACATTTGACTCGAAAGCTGGCTAGGTGTATCCATAGATTCCTGGGCAGTGAAAGCACGCACTCGATTCTCTTCGGTATCCAAGGCAGGGTAAACTTCAATGGATTGACTTAAGTAGGTTGGACCATTGCAGCCTGTGCCTGTAATTTTGAGTGTTGTTGCTCCGGTAAAACCTTCATTCCAAGTTACCAGGGCAATTGATGCTTGTGGATTAGCAATAGTTCCCGCTCCCTTGGAAAGAGTCCATTGCAAGGACAAGGGATCACCGCTGTACCCAATAGAAAATTGTGTTGTGCCTCCCCCCTGGCAACGAAAGTTCATAAACGGGGTAATTTTTTTCAACTCCAGACCGGGGATTGCTAAAAGTTGTTGACTCCCCGTACGAGTCCATTCATGACATACATTGTCTTTTGCCTGCAAATAAATCTTAGGATAAGTTAACGGAATTTGGAAATAGAAATTAATCTGATTTGGTTGGCCATAATCTTCAATTCTTGGATAACAATTTTGAGCATTCTCATTCGGATTTCTGGAGGGGCATCCAGGCAGACCATTCCTATCCCAATACCACTCATAGTCAGTTCCACCCGTGGCAGTCAATGTTTTGACAGATCCATCACAGCCTACAAATCCATTGGGAGAGGTGATGGCGATTATTCCTTTGGGAATCAACCCAACTGTAAATGGTTGCGTATCCAGCGAGGGGCAACCATTGGGAAGACTAGCTTTTACATAATACTTTCCATTACTTTCATAGTTGAACTGCCCTTCTCCTTCGAGAACAGTGGCAGCAACGGGAAGAGACCAGCTTGTACCGCTTCCACCAGCAATTTTTTTCCATTCAAAATGTGTAACCGGGTAATAGATCGTCATCTCTCTATACAAATCATAAGTAACACCGGCCTCTGAGCCTGAAAGTTGCAATAAACCCGAGGCGGTGGCACAAAGTTGAGTAGGACCAGTAAGATTAAAGATAGTTGGTAGTTTTTTGACCGTAACTATTTTGCCATTTGAGGCTACAGAACCCCCACAACCATAAGCAGTACAGGTGATATTGGCCAGTCCATAAAAATTAGGATTCCAGATTACCTGGCCAGTTGTCATAGAGATTGTTCCCACGGTTACATTAGCCGGGTTTGAAAGTACACTAATTGTCCATTGGTAGGCTGTGGGTGGCTCCATATTAGAAATGGATGCAGTGAATTGCGATACGCCTGCTCCCTGGCACCTGTCATTGGTTGCATTTCCATCCCAGGAAACTGAGGCAACTTCAACGTATGGCTTAATGCCAATTACTGGACTTATTCCCCTGCTCCCAGAGATAATCTTGGTAATCGAACTGTACGTAACCAGGCATTGAACGCTTGGGTCTGGGGTGATACGGACGGAGATTGTATTTGCGTTGTCAACCACAAAGGCACTTGGAGAATAGGAAGAGGAGTTGACTCCTGTGTTGGTTTGGACAAAAGGGAGGACGTCATCAATTTTCCACTCAAACGTTGCGAGGTGAAAAGTGTTGGCTGGAACGGTATATGACCTAGCGCTGAGTCCTACGGTCTGTCCATAACATATTGCTCCGGGGCTAGATGGCAATATGATATTTGTGGGAGCGAAAGTGGTAAGTGCTGATCTGGATATATTAATCTGCGCCTCCTTTGAAACGCCAACAGCACTGGCAGCTACGACTTTAATGGTCGCTGTGCCTGAGAACGAAGTATTCCAATTGACAGTCAGATTTGCACTTGCAGAACCAGATATGCTGGTAACAGGGCTTATCGGGCTAGTTGGAGTTACAGACCAACCGTAGATGGTTGCATTGGAAGCTGAGGCAGAAAAAGATGCTGAAGTAGAACATGGTAATGAGCTATTTCCTGGATTTGGGGTAAGGGCTACATCTCCAACAGGATCAGCAACAGTATAGATTGTAGATTGATAATGTGCCCCATCACCAGACGACTGCTTCACATATACTTCATAAGAACCATTTGTATTATATGTGACAGAATATCGCTTGTAACCACCTGAATTGTATGCAACTCCTACATTTTGCATAGCAGGGTATGTCCCGATTCCCCAAGGTATTGTGGTTCTAAAAACAACCGTAGTTCCTCTAGCTATAACGTAAGGACATTCACCGCCTCCGGGGCAAGTGGTACCAACCCAACTTCCCTGACTAAATCCGCTAAAACTAAGGAATAGTCCTAACACGGTTATAGCTACTTTCTTAAACTTGTTAAGCTCACTTCTTTTTAGATTTAGATCCATTCTTTTCATCATTGCCCTTCTCTTTTATAATGGTACTCAAAAGTCTTTAAGGCTTTCTTCTTGTCATCACGAATAGCTGTAACTCTTCCCAAGGCATCATATTCATAAAATTCGGTAAGATTATTTACGTCTGTTTTCGAGATAAGCCCAACTCCCGGATCGTAAGCATACGTGGTCATGAACGAGCCTTTCGGATAAGCCCTTACCTGATCTATTTTTGTTCCCGGAGTTGTGATAGTGGTAGTGTATGGAACTTCTCCACTAAAGTTCCATGTGCTACCATTCCAATACCAATAGGTCATTACCATACCGGGCAGATTGGCAGGAGTAAACGAGACCGGGAATGTAAAACTAGCCCCATCACTCACCCTTACACCACTATGGGCATTTGGGTATAAGGTTCCCGTTTCTTCAAACCCTGTCGCAAAAATATCTGTGTGCGCTGCATTGACAACTTCTGCGATGGGGTACACAAAATTATAGCCATAGATATAGGATTTTCTAACTCCTTCCCTTGTGATAAGGCTTAACACATTGCCATAGGAATCATAATTTGAAATCGTTACCTGATCTTCCAAAGGATTGTTTTCAAGTGAACTCATTACCTTCTTTAGCTCGGCTCCATTATAAATACTACGGCTTGTAGATACTACTGAAGTTGCTGTTGACGCCATTGATGTCTGACGCAATTGTTGCTGCTCAATAACGGCAGTCTTATCGGGGCAAGCCTGGATACCTGTAATCTCACCGGGAGTTAGCCCTGCAATCGATGCAACGTCATCTTTATATTTATAAGTAGTACTCAAGAAACGACCTTCGCTATCGGTAAAGTCACTTCGCACCACTTGCAGGTTGATAGGACCGTAGGTATTATTCGTTATTGTCTGAAACTGCTTGTTACCCTCGTAAGTAGTATTCATCTGCAAATCTACCTTTCTCCATCCTGATTTAATTGAATAAGGCACAAACCAAAAGTCACTGAGGACATAGGCAGTTCCCGGAAAATCGAGATTTACGATTCGATTGCCAAACTTGATACCTATTTCTCTACCTCCATTAGTATAGGATGTCACGAATCCATTCAGCGTCTCCTGACTGCTCACCAGCGACTTTACCCCTGCATGATCAGCATAATCTTTCCTAAAAATCTGAGCACCTCGCTTCCAATCATTATCTTCTCTGGGTGGAAAAGGATATAGCACAGTACCTTCATCAGGATAACCTTGTGCAGATGTAAAACGATAAACAGACTCTCCTTTTGAACCATCTGCCTCTTCTCGCACCGAAACATAGGTATACCCTACGGCTGCCCCACGAGCTGTGGCAATAGGAACAAGACTGCTGGCAGTAATTGCTTGTCCGAGAACATTAACCACATTAAGTCCTGTTGTTGTTATCAGGTATCTTTGAGGGTAAAAGTAAATAGGTGCATTGAGCAAAAGGCCACTTGAGTTAGTTGGCTCATTTATATCCTTATAGGTAAAATATTTTGATACGCAACCAGTGCACGGGCCGGAAGGACAATCCGTTAATTTTGCTACACGGAGCCCTCCGGCAATTCGATTGCCTCCTCCAACTCCACCTGTCTCAGCCGTCTCAAGAGAGATATACGCTTTGTTGCTTCTGTTGTTAACACAAAATACCGGGTCTTCAGCCACTGCATAAAGTTCATATTGACCCGCAGGTATTTTGAAAACCTCATTCGGTCCGTAAAGGCCTTCAGATGCATAGCCCAGCATCTGACTCAATCGAATGCTAATGTAAGCGGGCTTTGTCGGATCTGTAGATTTTAAACTTACAAAGGCTTCTGATTCATTGCACCCTGAAATGGACAGAGAGACTGTCACTTTAGCGCAGGTACCTTCAAGGACTGTGTAGGTAGTAATTGCTTCCTTACTTGATACGCCAATGGGGTCAATATTTCTATCGAGCGTAACTTGACTTTCTTTTACTTTTTCAAAAGTCCCCGCGCAAGGATTAAAACTATCTATCCCTTCCGGTGGCCCTCCAAAATAATCGTTAGGCTCATATTCGAAGGAGGTAAATCCACCTGTGGGATACTCCATCATGGTTAATATTCCTGCCCCTGCGGCTTCGGAATTTGGAGTCCTTAAATTTCCATTGATAATGATCGGTGTACCATCAACCAAAGTATTACTGTAAGGAGGCAAAAGCGTTGAGCTGGGTGTCCCTGTATAAAACCCCCAATGATCCTGAGAGAATAAATCCTGCTTGTTTCCAATTTGTGGAAATTTATAGTAGTTCTTATACGTAAACTTATAGGAAGGTTTAGTTAGAAGTCCGTTTTTTTCCTGGACTTTGTCTAATCTCAGTCGCGCATTGTTTCCAAAGTAGCTATAGGTAAAATCAAATTCCTTGATCACCTGATTGTTGACAGTAACTCTCACTGTGGCCAGTGACTTGGGTCGCTCCGCAGTCGTACCAGGTTTCCATAGTTCAGAATCCCAGTCTTCTCTAACCAGAGTATTCTCAATGAACTCTATATTATCAGTTGACCCACTGCCACCACTGCGGAAAGTAATCTTTTGAAGTATTGATTCTCTTGCTGTCGAAAGATAGTACTTAGGTGTTCCAACGGGTTCGTATGGGACAATGATTTCCTCCCTCAACGTTGGTGGATTGTCCAACGTTCTTGATCCGTATTGATAAGTAATTGTATTATTGAAGGGATCGTGAATGCTGGATAAATACCATGCATTTCCAAAATCTTCTCGAGCTACTCCACTATCCGCAGAATCTTCCCGATCAGCCGCACCTTCTTCAAGAACAGCAAACACAAATCGATTACCTTTTTCGTCTGTTATTTCGAAATTCTGTATTGCTCCAATTTTTGTATTGTGAGTCGAAGTGTAATTGAAATGAGCTTTTATCCTAATATTTTGATGAGGAATTACAGTAGCGATTTTATCAGCTGTACCGCATTGAGTTTGGTCAAAGAAAAATTTACCAGAATAACCCGGAAAATGGAAGACAAACATATCAGGCTCGGTATCATTTACTCCGTCCTTAACGCCAGTTAAAAAAGTGGCGAATACAGGATCACTTGCAACAGCTCCTGCATTGATAAAAGCACTTACCGTTTGCCCCATTGAATTACCACCATTGTAGCCTTTAGGGCTTTCATCAGGCAATGATCTGGTTTGCCTTGTGATTACTCCAGTAGCATCTAATGACCAGCCCGCGCCCACCCAACTTGGATATTCTTCTACCTTCAAACCTGAATAACTATAAGTCAGGCTGATGGGAACAGTGAGAGTAGGGTAATTAATAGTGTATAGTGGAATTGAAACATTAGGCTGGCCTGTGTACAATCCAATTTGGGTGTCGCCAAATTTACCCAAACTGGCTGCATTTGGGGTTAATGGAATGATAGGCCCATATGAGTTTGGGTTTTGTGAATAACATGTAAAGGAAAGAAGTGTAATGATGAGTAAAAAAATCTTCATTGATGTTGCCATTAAATTCAACATTGGTACCTGAGTAAAAACTTTATAAATGTATTCCATCCGGGACAAACTAAAAGTGCAATCTTCACGAAAATATTACACGCCCAGATTACGATATTTATACTGTATGATAGCTAATATTGAAGCGCGTTGAGGGGTGAATTGTCAAAAACCTTCATCCCGAACTACAAAACTTACATAACCATTTTGTCTACTATGCAACCCCTTCACTTTCTTTTAGCTGATGATCATGCTGTAGTTCGTAGCGGATTGAGGGCAATGCTGGAGAAAAGTTTTGAAGCAGTGAAAATCACAGAAGCAGCCAATGGTGTTGAAGCATTAAAGGCCGTTCGTCAACATAAAATTAATATTGCCTTCCTTGATTTCAGTATGCCCGTGATGGATGGCTTTGAAGCTGCTCAGTGCATGCTAAGAGAGAATAGGAACATCCGGCTCATTGTACTGACGCTTTATGATGATATTCCTGTCATTCTCAACTTTTTTAAGATTGGCGCAAAAGGATTTCTCACGAAGACAGCACGGGAAAAAGAAATCAAGGAGTGTGTTGATGCTTCATTGCGCAATGACTACTATTATCATACGCGGTTTGAATCCTCTATCGCTCAGTGGTTGGGGACCCGTATTGAATGGAATATACCTTCGATTCAATTTTCAAAGCGTGAAATGGAGATTGTATTGAAGATAGCAAAGGGTTTAACCAATATTGAGATCGAACAACAGTTAGAAATCAGTCCTCGAACCATTGAATCAATCCGTGCTCTCCTCTTAAAGAAAGCCATGGTTAAGAACACTGCAGAGTTAATTGAGTTTGTTTTTAACAACGGTATTATTAGCCCCGGAACAATTAAAAACTAAAGGGTAGTTCTAAAAACATTGTCAAGTTGAGCTAATCGAAACATATTTCTTAGAATGGACTCTCTAAATCGGCTTCGATCGCGATATTTATTGGGACAGCCTGACACTACGTTTTAGGTTTTTAGAACTACCCTAAAGTTAAAAATCGGCTTTCGGAAATACCTCTTCCAAACGTATTGTCAATCCATGCAATGTAAGTGGTGAAACCTCATCGGTACGGACATAGGGTTTCAGAACGCTCTTGTATTTTCCTTTCTGATCTAATATATAAACCAACAGAGTTTGTTCTTGCGGATGCACTACCCAATACTCTTTTACTCCAGCTTCTTCATACACATCAAATTTCTCGCGCAAATCTTTAGCAGATGTATGAGGTGAAAGAATTTCCACTATCCAATCAGGTGCTCCAATGCAACCCCTGTCGTCAATCTTGAGTGGGTCACAGACTACACAAAGATCGGGTTGTACGACCGTAATGATTTCCTTGTCCTCTTTACCTTTAGAAGAAATCGGTAAGCGTACATCGAAGGGAGCAATAAATACCTGACACCGCTCTCCTTTAAGAAAATTCCATAATTGACCAAAAAGATTTCCGGCAACGCGTTGATGTAGACTACCGGGAGCGGGTGACATTTTGAAAATCTTTCCTCGGATCAATTCCGTCATCTCACCCCATTGCCACGTGAGATAATCGGCATAGGTGTAGGAGCCGGAAAGATCAGGTTCTTCAATTTTCATTACTTAAAGATAAGTGAGATGCAGGTATATTAAAAATCTCAATCTTCAGGTATAATGCAACAAAAAAGGGGCTCATCGCCCCTCTCTATTTTCTTTAACATCGAAAGATTACTTCATCTTCTTCACCACCGCTTCAAACGCTTCGGGATGGTTCATTGCTAAATCAGCAAGTACTTTGCGATTGAGTCCGATGCTGTTTTTCTTAACCTTGCCCATGAACTCGGAGTAGCTCATGCCATGAAGTCTTGCTCCGGCATTGATACGCTGAATCCATAATGAACGGAAATCTCTTTTCTTGGCTTTTCTATCGCGGTAGGCGTAGACTAAACCTTTCTCGACAGCATTCTTTGCTACTGTCCATACATTTTTCTTACGACCAAAGAATCCTTTGGCCAACTCGAGGATGCGCTTGCGCCTCATCCGGGATGCTACACTATTTACTGAACGTGGCATAATTTTACTTTTTGGTCGGTGGCGCCCCGATCATGTCGTGGACTTAGTTGCCAAAAACCGGGTTAAACAATACTGACTGCGATTATCGCAATCAAACCTAGTCCGCCATGCTGGGCGGAAACAGACTTATACCAGATACGGAAGCATTGGCCTGATATTACTCTCGTCAACTTTCTTAACGGTCGTTTTATTGGTCAATCTTCTTTTCTGCTTGGTTCCTTTTTTAGTCAGGATGTGGCTCTTGTAAGCCTTCTTGCGTTTGATCTTACCGGTACCGGTAACTTTGAAACGCTTCTTTGCACCTGACTTCGTTTTTAACTTTGGCATTTTACTTTATTCGTTAATCGTTCTATTCAATCTAGCTAGGGCATCTCTAAAAACCCTTTCTTTAGAGCCTCAACCCCTCCCCCTTCTCCGGAAAGAGAAGGGTACAAGGAGTTTTTAGAGATACCCTCTAATTACTTCTTCGGCTTGGGAGCCACCATCATATACATCCGTTTCCCCTCCAGCTTGGGTAGCAACTCTACTTTTCCGTGCTCTTCGAGTGCCTGGGCAAACTTCAACAACAAAATCTCTCCCCTCTCTTTATACACAATCGACCTTCCTACAAAATGAACATAGGCCTTGATCTTGGCGCCTTCCTGCAGGAAATTGACGGCATGTTTTACTTTAAAATTAAAATCATGCTCATCGGTGTTCGGTCCAAAACGCATTTCCTTTAAGACCGTCTTCTGCGCATTGGCCTTAATCTCTTTCTGTTTCTTTTTCTGTTCGTACTTAAACTTGGAGTAGTCGATGACCTTGCATACCGGAGGGTCTGCATTCGGAGAAATTTCCACCAGATCCAGTCCCTGATCCTGAGCCATCTTAATGGCCTGTGCCGTTGGGTAAACGTCTACTTTGATGTTCTCGCCCACCACTCGAACGCGGGGTGCGAGGATTCGCTCATTTACACGATAAGGTTCTTCTACTACTCTTCTGCCGCGGGGATTGAAAGGCCTCGGCCGGTTACTACTTGGAAATATTGCCACTCGTTGGGTTTAAATTCTTACTTTTTTAAAACAGGCTGCAAATATCGGTATAATTTCAACTTTTCAAACACGTGCCTGAACATTTAATGATACCAAAAGTGTGTAAATTAAAGCGGCAATGCACATTCCTTGGCAAAATGGAGAGCAAATTCCTCCAGGTCCATTGTTCCCTGATCTCCGGCCCCATGTTTTCTAACGGCTACCTTGCCCTCCGCTACTTCCTTTTCACCGACAATCAGCATGTAGGGTACTTTCTTTACTTCTGCATCCCTTATCTTCCGGCCGATTTTCTCGTCCCGGTCATCTAAGAATCCGCGGATATCACGATTCTTCAGGTTATCAACCACCTGTGTTGCATAGTCATTAAACTTCTCTGAGATCGGCAGAACTACAATCTGTTCCGGTGCAAGCCATAGCGGGAAGTTACCCGCACAATGCTCAATCAATACAGCCACGAATCGCTCTAGCGAACCAAATGGAGCCCTGTGAATCATCACCGGAGTATGCTTTTGATTATCCGATCCGATGTATTCCAATTCAAAACGCTGAGGCAATTGATAGTCTACCTGGATTGTACCGAGCTGCCAGCTTCTTCCCAATGCATCCTTCACCATGAAGTCAAGTTTAGGTCCATAGAATGCAGCCTCTCCTTTTACCGCTACGGTTATTAATCCGCGCTCGTTGGCAGCTTCCTGAATCTCTTGTTCTGCTTTATCCCAAAGATGATCTTCACCTATGTATTTTTCCTTGTTGGCAGGGTCGCGAAGTGAAACCTGTGCCGTATAGTTTTCAAACCCCAACGCATGAAACACATGAAGTACCAGATCAATCACTTTAATAAATTCTTCCTTGACCTGATCGGGTCTGCAAAAAATATGTGCATCGTCCTGGGTAAAGCCTCGAACGCGCGTAAGACCATGCAATTCTCCGCTCTGCTCATAGCGATAAACAGTTCCAAACTCTGCATAGCGAATAGGTAGATCCTTGTAAGAGCGTGGTTTCACTTTGTAAATCTCACAGTGGTGAGGACAATTCATTGGCTTCAACAAAAACTCTTCACCTTCCTCGGGTGTATGAATGGGTTGAAATGAATCCTTACCATATTTCTCGTAGTGACCTGAAGTCACATACAATTGCTTACTACCAATGTGTGGTGTAACGACCGGATCGTACCCTGCTTTAATTTGCATCTTGCGCATGAATTGCTCAAGGCGTTCACGTAGGATGGTACCCTTCGGCAACCACAAAGGCAAACCCATGCCTACTTTCTCCGAGAAGGCAAACAATTCTAATTCCTTACCTAACTTACGGTGATCACGCTTCTTCGCTTCTTCTAACAAGTGAAGGTACTCTTCCAGTTCTTTTGCTTTTGGAAATGTAATGCCATAGATGCGTTTCAACATCTTGTTTTTTTCATTGCCGCGCCAATAGGCTCCGGCCACGTTGAGCATCTTCACTGCTTTGATTACACCAGTCGATGGAATATGTGGGCCACGGCAGAGGTCGGTAAAGTTACCTTGCTTATAAAAGGTGATGGTACCATCCGCGAGTCCATCGATGAGTTCAAGCTTGTACTCATCTCCTTTCTTTTGGAAGTATTCGATTGCATCTTTTTTTGAAACTTCACTTCGAACAAACTGACTGTTGGTCTTCGCTAACTCCACCATTTTTTTCTCCAGTATGAGCAAGTCGTCTTCCCCAAAAGGTCTATCGCCTAAATCAATATCGTAATAGAATCCATTTTCAATGGGAGGACCAATGCCTAACTTTACGCCAGGGTAAAGGGCTTCCAATGCTTCTGCCATCACGTGCGCTGACGAATGCCAAAATGCATACTTCCCTCCTTTGTCATTCCAGGTAAAAATCTTAATGGAAGCATCATTGGAAATCGGGCGGTTTAAATCCCAAATCTCACCATTAACTTCTATGGACAGTGCATTGCGGGCCAACCCTTCACTGATGCTTTGGGCAATCTCCATCCCTTTGACTCCGATTGGAAATTCCTTGACTGAGCCATCGGGCAGGGTTATTTTTAGTGAACTCATGAATAGTAAATTTCAGGATGCAAATATGCAATTTAGTCAACAGTTCAACGACAGTGAACTTGAGTTTTTTTGAATAGCATCAAAGCTGGAACTGGACGGTGAACAGGACTCCAAATTTCCGGGCATCCGCATTCTCGAGGTAAGACAAGCGATGAACAAAGTCTACTCGCAATACCCGGAAGATATTCTCGACACCATATCCCAATTCAACATAAGGCTTATTTTCCAGGAAGCCCACTACTGGTGCTGCTTCGCCTGAGCTGTTGGTGGTCGCAATGAGGTCTCGGTTCGATTGACGCATGCCCCCCACAATAATGTTGGTGGTTCCTAGTAAGCGCCAGTTTAATTTTTTAAGTAAGGGTACTCTGTTGAGAAATAATCCTTCAAAGTAATGTTGGTACTGTAAAGATGCAAAGTGATCGCTCACAAACTCACCGTAGTTCATAAGATTATATGTCACGGTTGAATATAATGGTGACTGATTTCCAAGATGAAGTGCCAATAAAGGGTAGGGTAAGGTATTGAATACATTTTCTCCGGTTACAGTCAGGTAAGAATAACCCAAAGGACCCCACGTAATTCGCTTCCTCACTGTCAATTTCAGCTTATTGAAATCAAAATCGCTACCCAATACCCCACTTATCCCATGTGTATACTTCAAGGTGATCACCGGCCATTTATCTGTACCTAAACTTAAACGTTCATTGTCATTTTGTATAAAGAGTTCATCGCGTGCATACCGCGACTCAAGCGAAACCTCAGTGGATTGAAATTCTTCCAGTATCTGTGAATTAAGATCGCTTGGATCTTCATAATAGCCGAAATTATAAGTTGGATCAAAACTCCAGTTGCGAAAGGAAATTTTTTGAGAAAACCCTTTGAATAGCTCCCTCTGAAACGCAACCCGATATTCATTGAAATAATATCCGCGTCTAAAAAGTCCCCAGCGTGTGGCTGCAAGAAAAATAGGATTATCCGCAAGGGCCTCATCATCCACTCCAACACGGGCGATATCACTCCGCACCCTGAATGATAAGGTAGTCCATCGCTGCTTAGATAGTAGTTTTGTTGCGGTGGCGGAGTATTTAATACGGGTATCATTAAATCCATAACCCAGTTGCAGATTATAAATCCACTTCTTACTAAAATTAATATTCGTCTTGAATCCGAATTGAGTTCGTAATCCTTCAATATTATTCCAGGCCATAAAACCCAAGTAGGGACCGATCTCTATTTTACCAACCTTTACATAACCATCAAGGAATGCTTTAATGATTTCTGTATAGGTATGAACGATGGGAATGTTTCGAAGCGTGTCAATCATTCGATATACATTCTTTTCAGTTTCTGATAGGGGCTCATGTCGAAGTGTGTCCCAATATTTTTCCTCTTCAAACATACGTGCGTCTTCAGCTACCAATATGGGTCTTTCGTAGAATGCCTTTTCGTACGGATGGTTCGTCACAAAGTTTTTATTGCTGGTATAAAACTTAGCGAGCATCCCCGCTGAATTCTTACTGATTTCACCCACATCAATTAAGACTCTATTCTTCACTGGCAACCATGGTCCTAAATCAGTTGGAGCAAGTTCTTGCTGAATTTTGATTTTCTCGATAAAATTTAGGTTCGCCTGGCTTCCAACCCTAGCATCAATTTGCTTTAATGCATATTCTTTTTTGGTAATCCATATCGTACCCGTAAAGGCTAAATCTTGTTCGCTTTTTGGATAAAAGTCTAATCGATAGCAGAAATCATCTCCAATATAAAGACTGTCTGTTAAGTCATACTCATAATAGATCCGCCAGCCATCTGCAATGGGTGAAACAAAATCCTTGGAAACAATGGTTAACCAATTCTGATAAAAATTATATTCCTGGAAAGAAGATCCAATGAACTGAATCGTTGTTGTGCCATCCTCCATGCCAACCCCATTAATCTTTGATTTTAAGATATGTTCCTTCTTAAGAGAGGGATCATCACGATAATAAAGTTTGGAAACGCTTTCGGTGATGTAGATGGGAAGTATTGGCTTGCCGTCTTCCCCTGCTATACGCTCAATGCTGTCCATTACCCTGGTAATCTTCTTGACAACTTTCTTTTCCCGAAACTCATCAGAAATATGATCTATGTCAATTTCAATCTTGGTATAGGTATCATATTCATAAGCAGCAAGCTTCCGTTTATCATTGTCATTTTTATTGCGGACCGTCCTGCGTAATATTTCAAAGGCAGGATTCTCGCCAGACATCACCACCACCTCCTGAAGATTGGTGACATCTTCAACTAATTGAAAATTAAGCGTTTGCCTTACCCCCTTCTTTATTGCTTTGGATTTGGATTTATAGCCTATGTACGAAGCAACGACTGTGTCGGTTGGTTTTGAGGTTTTTAGTAAGAAATTACCATCAAAATCTGTTGTGACACCAATACCAGTTCCTTTATAGACGATGTTGACAAAGGGTATAGGGTCGCCTGAATTGGCATCGATTATTTTGCCTTGCACAATCGTTTCCTGAGCCTGAATGAGGCTGGCAAACGAAACCAAAAATACAAAGGGGATTAAAAAGGAAGTCCTACACTTCTGAATTCTTCTCACAACAACAGATTAAGCGCAAATTTAAGCATTTATACGAGGAAAGACGTTTAGTGATCGACCAAAGGGAATAAAATTTGCTAAGTAGGAAAATCAGATTTGCAAATGCTCTTTCTCACCCAAATGACGGGGAGTTGTTTTGAGAATATAAAGATCTAATACTGCTTTTGTTCGTGCAAAATATTCACGAATATAAACATTGAATGCTGCCTCTTCAATTGGTTCCTGAGCAATAATTGCAACCGCATCCATATTATAATAACGGCTTATGAATATGGCCCGATACGAATGAAACGGTTGAGTAATAATGATAATTTTATCCTGCCCAAAAATTTCTTTGCAGCGAACTATCGAGTCGAGGGTTCTTAGCCCCGCGTAGTCTAACGTAATCACAGAATCAGGAACACCCCATTTTAAAAGTGCTTTCCGCATTTCAAAGGGTTCATTATAATAGACCGTACGATTATCGCCACTAAGAATAAAATGAGTCACCTTTCCTTCCTTGTATAAGTTCGCGGCTGTGGCAATTCGGTTGCTAAAAAAGGGATTAGGCAATCCGTTGGTGAGTCTATTGCTTGTGCCCAACACAAGGGCAACCGTGGCACCCGGAACATCATTGAAATCTGTGAATATTTGATGCGCTGTACTCTTTACCACCCAGATATTTGTCGCCAGTAATAGACTAAATAACAAGCCCAAGGCAATCAATCCCCACTTCAGTACCTTCTTAATAAAACCCATACGCTAAAGACGATGTAAAGTTACTCAGAATATATTTTAGGCAAATACGCCTTCATGATATCTTTCGGTAGACCTTAGCTGCTTATAAGAAGGGCTTCTCTAAGAATTTGGCTCAGGCGCGTGAGGGGAAAGAACCAGTTTGGAGAGAAATTCACGCTCAATGATGTCGGATTTCCGAACCACTTTGCGGAACCATTGAAGCCGGATATCCTTTTTTTCTTCGTCCGAAAGATGCCAGTCCACAGATGAATTCCGAAGCTTCGGCATTAATGTATTCATGCAGATGGCTGCACTGACGGAGATATTCATACTTTCAGTAAAACCATACATAGGAATCTTCACCCGAAGATCGCAATGTTCATCAGCATACGAGGAAATTCCTTTCAGCTCATTTCCCATCACAAGTGCAATTTTATCTTGCACCGGTACTTCATCAATAGATAGGCAATCCGGTGAGGGATCGGTCACGATAATTTTATAACCCTTTTCCCTAAGCGCCTTAAAACAAGCTTCTGAATTATTGATATCTTTTGTTCTGTACCGAATTAAATCCAACCACTTATTAGAGCCTTTTAACACTTTAATATTGACCTGGTACTTGCTTTGGTCTTCAATAATGTGAACATCCTGAAGCCCCATGCATTCGCAGGTTCTTACCACTGCACTCGCATTTTGCGATTGATAAATATTTTCCATGACCACCGAGATATGCCGTGTACGCTGATCAAGCACTCGGGTAATGAACTCCTTTTTGTGGTCGGATATGTACTGAGCAAAGTGATCGGTAAGAAGCTGGCGGTGTTCGGAACTAAGCATGGAGAATTATTTCTAATAAAGTAAAAATAGTCAAGCGTCCGGATCGCAGGACAAATTCTTCATACTGATAAGAGATGTCTTCTTTTGAAGCTTGTCAATGCTCAATACCCAAACCACTTTTTCCAAAATGGCTTTTTCATATCCTCGCGGGTAATCACAACTAATTCCCAAGCTGCATCAGCTTTACGCTGGGCTGCATCAGCCATTCTGCGAAGCTCAAGGGTCTCTTCCTTAATAGCGAAGGTCATACTTCTCGTTTCTCTGATTTCTTCGCTTAATAATTCGATGATTTTAGAATCCATATACAAAAATACAGAATTCTTATATTTGCAACGAAATTTTAAAGAATGCGTTTTTTAGCCGTTTGTCTAAGTATTTCATGGGGAGTAACCCTGTCCGTAGCAGGGCAAGGGACTTCTTTTTACGCTCCCTTTGATTCTCCTCCCTATGCCTTTCAGCATGTTGATCACATGAATGAATTGGTAAAGTCGTTGCACGATGACACGAAGTTGCCTGAAAAACCTCCCCTCATGGATGAGTCTCCCTGGAAGCGATGGGCAACCGTGGACAATTATTCATTTGGTAAGGACAGGGGTGGTATGCCCATGATTGCCGATCTCAATGCACTTCACCCTTACTTTCGTGATAAGATTTTTGAACTCGTCAAAATTTGCAAATCAAAAGGAATTGAATTAGCCGTAGTCGAATCATTTCGAACGCATTCCAAACAAAATGAATACAAGAGCATGGGTAAAAAATATACCCGGTCTTCAGGCGGAAGCTCCAAGCATCAATACGGTCTGGCGGTAGATGTAGTTCCTATCATTGATTCTGTAGCAGACTGGCATAACTATGCAGTATGGAAAAAAGTCGGAGCCATTGGCGAGAAACTCGGTCTGCGATGGGGTGGGCGTTGGAAACACATGTATGACCCTGGACACTTTGAATGGACCGGAGGTCTAAGTAGTTATCATTTAGCTACTGGAAAATTTCCAAAAATACCCAAACCCCAACTTTATCCTTGCCTTGAAGAAGATCTCTCACAATTGACATCCTTCTGGCAATCCTGGGAAACGGAGCAATCTACTATTGCCAGTCAAAAGGTGGAACAGGGCAAGATGAAATAATGCAATACCTCTTCCCCAAGGATTTTATCTTCGGTACAAGTACTGCTGCTACCCAAATCGAAACTGCATTCCAACACGATTGGCAAGGTGTAACATCAAAAGATGGATATGTATTTGATCGCACTACCGATCACGAACTTCATTTTAAAGAAGATGCAGAAATCATTGCCTCTCTTGCCCCTCATTATCGGATGGGACTTATGTGGAGTAAACTTCAGCGCGAACCTCTTGGTAAGTTTGATGCTGACACTGTAACGTCTTACAGGGAATTTCTAAATGATTTAAAATCTCGTAGTGTGAAAATCATGATGGTGCTTCATCACTTCACCAACCCGTTGTGGTTTTCAAAAATGGGTGGATGGGAAAAGGAAGAGAACATTCACTTTTGGGTTGACTTCTGCAAAAAAGTAATTGATGAGTTTGGAGAATACGTCTCCCACTGGAATACTTTTAATGAACCGAACGTCTATGCTAGCAATGGATGGATCACGGGCTTCTTCCCACCCTTTAAGAACAATCCTTATCTCGCAGGCAAAGCGGTGAAGAACATGGGGAAAGCCCACGACCTTGTTTACGATTACATCAAATCAAAATACCCTGAGCAACCTGTAGGCATATCGCATAACGCGATAGTCTTTTCTGCTGAAAATGTGTTAGGCTGGTTTCCTATGCGTCTCAGCGATTGGTGGTTTATGGAGTGGGTGCCTAAGCATTTTGAGAAAGTAGATTTCTTTGGTATGAGTTATTATGCACGCGTACCCCATGATCCCATGCCTATCACTTACATTGATACACCAGAAAAAATGAAAAATCTGGGTAGGCCCCACGATGATATGTGGGAATACCATCCGGAAGGATTGCGGACTTGCATCGATCGGTATTGGAACCAGTATAAAAAGCCAATCATTATTACAGAAAACGGTGTGTGTGATGAAAGTGATGTCCTTCGTCAACAAGCTATCATTGACTACGCCCTAATTCTTCACCAGGCACTACAAGATGGAATTGATATCAAGGGATATTATTGGTGGAGTGCCTGGGATAATTTTGAGTGGCATCTTGGTCCTACCAAACGATTTGGTCTTTATGAATGTGATCTAGAAACCAAGAACAGAACCAAACGAGCAAGTGCGGATATCTTCAGTAGGCTGGCACACTTTAAGATGTTTGAAAAGGAATTCAACCCGATGAGGGAATCACATCTGCAAGTTAGTGTCTAACTTAAGGGCATCTCTAAAAACCTTGTCTGGTTGAACCTGTCGAAACCAGTTTGTCCTTCCAGTTTGTTACTTATTGAATTCCAAAACGACTTCGACAAGCTCAGTCTGACACACAATTTAGGCATTAGAGATGCTCTGAATTGTCTAATCCTTCAATACACGCATTTCTACTCTGCGATTTAAATTCCGTGCATCTGCATTCTTTCCGTTGGATATTGGCTGAGTACCACCAAAGGCTTTTGTTTTAATCCGATCTTTTGTAATACCTTTTGCTACCATATATTTTTTCACCACCTCCACCCGATCCTGTGATATTTTCATGTTGTCCTTTGGATCACCCGATACATCGGTATGACCTTCCAACTGAATCTCCATTTTCATATCATCTTTCAACATGGCTACTACTTCGTCCAGTTCGGGAAAAGATTTTGGATTGATTACCGCCTTACCTTGTTCAAAGTTAAGGGTGTTCAGCCGAATAGTTTGTCCTTCAGGCGTTAGCAAAATATTGCGCACTACTTTATTGTTTGCATCAATGTCCTTAGGGTCAACAATAGCTGTTCGTGGAATGTAGCCTTCAGCCTCTGCGGTAATCTGGTACTTGGCCGTACCAAAGATGGTAAACGAAAATGTACTATCGTTAAACCTTCCCGTAAGGCTTCCTGTGGGAATACTCTTATAAAAAATCTTCGCTTTAATCCCTTTGCCCGTCAGTGCGTGCGTAATTTTCCCTTCAGCAATTATTTCCTGGGCGGAGGAATGAAATGATGCAGAGAGTATCAAAACTCCGAGGATGCTATTTCTTAGGTTTTCTTTCATAATGGAAATGAATAGACGTTTGCTATTATTCAGTGAGTGACAAAGATAAGCTTTAATCAAACTACTCAGTTGCCATTCACCCCTTCCAAAACTACTTTTAACTGTCAATTGCAAAAACTCAACTGTGGAAAATCGAAATCGATTATATTGCGATGGCTCCATAACAACTAACAACAATGACAGAAGTCAATCTTTTAAATAATTGCTGGCATCCTGTTGCCTACAGTTATCAAGTGACAGACAAACCGTATGGCACGAAATTATTGGATGAACATTTGGTGATCTGGCGGTCTTCGGATGGAAAACCCAATGCCATGAAAGACCTTTGCGTTCATAGGGGAACAGCACTTTCATTAGGTTGGATTACTGAAGATGCAATTGTATGTCCTTATCATGGATGGCGCTACAACAAAAAAGGAAATTGTACGACAATACCCCAAAGCGCGGCTCAAATTATTCCCGCCAAAGCTTGTGTTAAATCCTACCAGAGTCAGGAACGTTATGGATTAATCTGGGTAGCGCTGGATGAGCCCAAGTATCCACTCCCGGAAATTCCTGAATATGAAGCGGGAGATTGGAAGATTGTTAACACCGGGCCATTCATCTGGAAAAGTGATGCCTCACGGCAAGTGGAAAACTTCACCGACTTTGGACACTTTCCGTGGGTTCATCCCGGGTTGTTGGGTGATGTTGATCGGCCCTTGGTTCCTGATTATTCTGTTGAGACGAAAGGCCGCATACTTCATTATACAGTAGTAAGGCCCGAAGCCCCTAACTCGGATGATTTTCCTGTATTTGGAAATGAACAATCTGTAAAGCCCGAAAGGAGAAGTCGCTATGAACTTCAATTACCTTACAGCATCGTGCTTAGGCTTGGATGGGGCGGTGAAAAAGGAATGGTTTATTTTTTTGTATCCCAACCCGTTTCTAAGAATCAATGTATTGGTTATTGTATCATCGGCCGCAACTATGATTTTGACCAACCTGATAGCGCGTTACAGAAATTTGAGGAAACCATCTTCGGTCAGGATCAACGGATCGTGGAATCACAAAGACCGGAACAAGTACCCTTTGATTTAGCTGACGAGCTTCACTTGAAGTTTGATGCCGTTGCTATTGCCTACCGTAAAGCCATGCACGCTCACGGATTTGATCTGAATTGATTTCGTAAAATTGGCTGGATCAATATCAGTTATGACCTGAGACCAGCATCTTTGAGGATAGAATTGAGAGTTCCAGTCGGAACATCTTTGCTATGGATAGGAACTACAATGATCTTATGACCGATCTTCCTGTAAATTGCATGGCTTCCAGATTGGCGCACAAAAACAAATCCCTCTTTTTCTAAAAGCTTTATAAGTTCTTTAGGCTTCATCCAGCATTTGGGCTGTCTGGCGAACTATCTCTTCCTCCATCACTGTATCAAGATAAAGCTGAATAGCGTCCTTCAAATTTTCCAACGCTATATTAACAGTTTTTCCGTGTGTATGACAGCCCGGTAACTCAGGGCTCCATGCGTGAAACTCGGCACCATCTTTCTCAACTTTGAACGTAAAGGGGAGGTCTTTCATAGAATTAAGGTACAACTAAAAAATAACAATTCAAGAAGAAGTTGAGTTACAATTCCAATTCAATCGTCTCTCCTACGCCAAACGCTTTTCCATCCAACTTCTCTGGTTTCTTACTAGTAACAATTGGCTTTTTATCTTCTACTTTTTCTGCCTTTGCTTTTTGGTTTTCCCCGAAGAGGTTTGCTTGCTCGACTTGCCGTTGGCTTTTTGCTTTTTGGAGTTGCTTTTCGCTGGGAGCTTTTGGTTTTTCCGGCTCCCCGAAGAGGTTTGCTTGCTCTGGCTTTTCCGGTTCTTCGGTTTCCCATTTTTTTTTTCCCCGATTGCTATCGGGGTCGGCCGCTTCCACAAGCTCATTCTCTTCATCCCCTTCCTCTAGTCCTGTATCTTCTGGCTCCTCCACTGCCTTCACTTTCGTGACTTTGTGCTGCGAGAGCCGGTTGCCCATGGCCTTCCAACCTTTCACATCAATGATGTCTTCCAGACTGATTACCTCCACTTCCTTATCCTTGCCTTTTCCTTTCACCACCTCCAACTCCACTTCAGGTTCATCGGATGTGGTCACATACTCAAGTCTGGAGCCGATGGATTCTGAAATAAATCCAAACTCCTTATCCAATGAATTGGTCTCAATTAAGAAGCGCTTCACAAAATGCTGTTTACTTTCGCCATCCCAATACACGGCAGAGATCGCTTTCTTAGGATGAAATTTTTCTACCAATATGGTCTTCTCCGGTTCGTAACGATTTGTAATTTCAAAGTTGGTGATCTTGTAATTTCCACTTTTGGTAATCGCAAGAATCTGATCATCTCCATCGAACTTACCGATGTGTTTACCCCGTTTCTCTTTATTCAACCTACCTGAGGATTCGTCAAACCACAGTTCAAGGCCACTGAGTGTAGAAACTCCTGACTTGAGCATATCCACTTTGCGTATTGGGTATTTGGTCAGCGTATTTCCCTTGGCGCCACGACCCTTTACTTCCAATTCAGAAAAGTCGAACTCAAAAATTTTCTTTCTGGCCGTACTCGAAGGATTCAGTTTAACTTCAACTACTTCAGCTTCTCCATTAGGGTTTGCGCTGAGGTAATGAACCCTTGAATTGGGATCGGCTCCTCCCAGTGGATATTCTTTATCACGCGTCACTCCGGGCATGGTAAATCGCTTCACGAAAGACTTGCCCGTTTTGCCATCGCTGTAAATCATGTTATAGATCATGCGTTCATCGCCTTTCTTCCAGATGCCCGCATACAAAATATCTTTGCCCATGAATACCTTTTCTGAAATTCTGCTGACGACTGCTTTACCATCTCTTCGAATGGCAATAATATCATCCAGCTCGGAGCATTCGCAGATGTATTCATCTTTCTTTAGCCCCCAGCCGATAAATCCATCGGTGCGGTTGACATATAACTTCTGATTGTTGGCAATTACTTCTACGGCAGTAACTGACTGGAAGCTCTTGATTTCTGTTTTCCGCTCACGGCCTTTGCCATATTTGTCCAGCAGATTTTGGTAATACGCAATCGCATACTCCACCAAATGCTTTAAGTGGTGCAAGGTATCCTTCAGTTCCTTTTCCAGGTCTTTTAAAAGCTCATCGGCTTTGAAAGTGTCATATTTGGAAATCCGCTTGATCCTGATTTCCATCAGGCGAAGAATATCATCGCGCGTAATCTCTCGGTAGAACTGTTTTTTATATGGCTTCAGTCCTTTGTCAATTGTACTAATGACCTCCTCAAAGGTTTCAACTTCTTCAATGCTTCGGTAAATTCGTTTTTCAATGAAAATCTTCTCCAAAGAGGAAAACAGAATCTTCTCCATGAGTTCCGCCTTGCGAATTTCCAATTCCCGCTTCAGGAGCTTGACCGTCTGATCAGTATTGTACTTCAGAATTTCATTCACTTTCATGAACTGAGGCTTGTCGGCCACAATCACGCAAGCGTTGGGGGAAATGGATACCTCACAATCTGTAAATGCATACAAGGCATCGATGGCAATCTCAGGCGAAAGGCCCGGCTGAAGATTGACCAATATCTCCACATCCTTGGCGGTATTGTCAACCACCTGCTTCACTTTAATTTTCCCTTTTTCACTTGCCTTGACAATGGATTCCATCAAAGAAGCGGTGGTAGTACCGAAGGGTATCTCTTTGATAATCAACGTTTTTTTGTCGCTAATCTCAATCTTGGCTCTTACCTTAATTCTGCCACCACGATAACCTTGATCATACTCAGAGAAATCGGCAATACCTCCTGTCGGGAAGTCCGGGTAAAGCTTTGGGTTCTTGCCTTTCAACACGTCAATGGATGCCTTGATCAACTCGCAGAAATTGTGTGGAAGTATTTTGGTTGACAAGCCCACCGCAATACCTTCTACGCCCTGCGCCAACAGTAAAGGAAATTTTACAGGAAGTGTGACCGGTTCTTTCTTCCTTCCATCATAAGACAATTGCCACTCTGTAGTTTGGGAATTGTAAGCTATGTCGAGTGCAAATTTTGATAGCCTTGCCTCGATGTATCGCGCTGCGGCCGCACTATCTCCTGTCCGTACATCACCCCAGTTACCCTGGGTGTCCAATAAAATATCTTTTTGCCCAATGTTTACGATGGCCTCCCCGATGGCAGCATCTCCATGAGGATGGTACTGCATCGTATTACCAATTACATTCGCCACTTTGTTAAAGCGACCATCATCCATCTCTTTAAGGGAATGCATGATCCTGCGCTGAACAGGTTTCAAACCATCTTCAATGCGGGGCACAGCACGCTCCAGAATCACATAAGAGGCGTACTCCATAAACCAGTTTTCGTAGAGGCCATCGATGACGATGGAATGGACTACATCTTCCTCTCCCTTCCCTTTTGCTTTGGTTGCTTTGGGTACAAATGGTTTCGACTTCTTTTTGCTCATTTTGAGTATATCTTATTCTTATTTCTGGTTCACACTTCTTTTTAAAGGTTGAGGATAAATCTTTTCAAATTCTTCAATATATCCTTCAATCGTTCTCAATACACTAGTAATAATTCTTTTGACCTCTCTATTCTCAAATCGTAAGAAACTCAGTTCAATTTTCTCCAATTCACGTTGCCTTACTGAATCTTTTTCAACGGAGATCTCATTATCGTGACTTGAACCATCCACCTCAATCACAAGTTTCAATGGCTTGCAATAAAAATCCACAATGTAATTCAACAATGGCTTTTGTCTGTTGAATTTGTATCCCATCATTTTCCCTGCCTTCAATTCATTCCACAATAGAATCTCTGAA
>JANNRV010000129.1:0-9815 GCA_031401775.1 Bacteroidia bacterium
TCCACGGGATTCAATTATCAAAACCTTCAGGCAGCAGCACAATTCTGTGTTCAGAATAAAACTAATCTGGAAGAAGGTTTGCAATGGGCCGAAGCTGCCATTAGTGCTCCCTTCATTGGGCAGGAAGATTTCAACACCCTTCAAACTAAATCCAACGTACTTGCTGCCATGGGAAAAGATGCCGAAGCTGAAGTGGTCATGGATAAAGCCATCAAGCATCCAACTGCCAATGTAGGCGCTATTCATCAATATGGAAGAACCTTATTGACCGCAGGTAAGAAAGAAAAAGCTATGGAAATTTTCTTGTATAATTCCAAAACCCATCCAGAAGAAAAGTTTACACCTAATGTTGGTTTAGCCAGAGCTTATACCGCGATGGGTGATAAAAAGAATGCCATTAAGTATTGGGAAATTGCTATAAAAAATATTCCAGAGAATCAAAAAGGAAACACAGCCTTATATGAAGCTGAGTTGAAGAAATTAAAGGAAGGGAAATAAACACTCACTTCAATTCTTCTTTAGCTAGATTCAGTGCCTCCCTCTCCTTCCGGAGAGGGATTGCCATTTAAGCACTCGAATACTCGAAGATGGGTGAGGCTACCCACCTACTCTCTTTACTTTATAGCCTTCTTTGTTAAGAATGCCGATTGCTTTTTCACGCACATCTCCTTGAATAAGAATTTCTCCCTCTTTGCAAGAACCACCAACACCGCACTTCGCCTTTAAAAGTTTAGTCAATAACTCGAGGTCCGTAGCGGTTCCAATAAAACCATTGACGAGGGTTACTTGCTTCCCTGCCCTTCCGCTTTTATCAAGTTGTACTTTTAAATTTTGTTGCCCTGGAGGAAGCGTAGCCTGATCTCCCGATGCTTGATAGCTATAGCTGAAATCATCATGGGTAGAGTAGACAACTCCTTCTCTGTTTTTCCAATCGTTTTTCTTTTTGTTGTTCATAGATGCAAATGAGGTATAAACAAAAATAATACTGTTAAGATCACCATCAGGAGATTTACAATTCCCAGGTTAAATCTAAATTCAATTCCTTTCTTATAAAATGCGCCTAAGGCAGAAGTCACCAATAAAATAAGAGGAACAAAACTAAAATTAGCATAAATCGTGGCGGGAATTATTGCTTTGTAGTGTGTCTCACTACTCTCAATAGAGATGGGTACTCGCATCCAGGTTGAGTAGGTTACCAGCACGGTCATTCCTTCTCTAAAATATTGAATGTCTTCACGATTGAGTTTAAATAAATTATTCTTATTTGTTAATAATTGTTGAACAGAGCCCATCCGCAGGCCATATTGTTTAGATTTCATCCTGGCGATGATCTCGTTTTCGCGAGATGAAGGAAATAAAAAATCAAGTGCAATGAAAAGACTAAAGGCGAGCGCACAACGTGAAATAAATAAGGCTTGAGGCAAATACGCTTCTAGCATTTCCAACTTCAGTTGCAGCTTACTCTTGTAATTTGGATCAGGAGCTCTTCTTCTGTAGCGGGGATCACGATGATGGTGTGGACGAACGCGTTCAACTACTGTTCTTCCAGAAAGCAGATTGTCGTAGAGTGTTCTTTTTTCCGGATCGCTCAATACTTCATACGCTTCATTAATTTCAAGAATTATTATTTCAGCCTCCGGTGAAGAGTTCTTATCCGGATGATAGGTAATCACCAATTTTCGAAACGTACGCTTGATCTCCTCCTCGTGGGCTTGTTGACTTACCCCCAATATTTGATAATAGTCCTTCATGCGTTACACCAAAAAATAAGCCCGCTGTTAACGGGCTTAACGAAAATGAATGTAGAAAAATTATTAGTGCTTCACAACAAAGGTAAGCACAGGACGCTTGGCCTGACCCAATACATCTTCTGCTACGCTACCTGCAATGACATGGGCAAAGCCAGTGCGGCCATGCGTGGCCATTGCAATCATGTCTGCATTTACACTGTCGGAAAAACGAATAATACCTTCTTCTGCTGTAAGGTCATTATAGACGTTGATCGTGTAGTTTTTCAATTGAAGCTTTTTGGCAAATTTTTCCATATACTCCTTCACGATGTGGTCTTTTTGGAAATCTCCGGGAGTGTTAATTCTCACCAAATGCAATGTTGAATTATAAAGCGTCTGCGCACGTTTTACAATTCTGGAAAACACTTCTTCATCTTTGGCCATAGCCGTGGCATAAACAATATTTTTGAAATTAGAGGTCGTGGGTTTTTCATGAACTGTTAAAACAGGGCACTTTGCATGACGAACTACCCTCTCCGTATTTGTACCAATGAGCATACTCTCTGCTTTCGTTTGACCCGTGGTACCCATGACGACCAGGTCCACTTTGTGCTCTGTAATAATCGTGCGCATCCCATGGAAAGGATTTCCCACGCGAAGTTCTCCGGTTACATCTACCGCAGCGAACCTAGGATCTTTCACCATCTTCTCCAGCTGCTTTTTAGCCTTTTCAATCATCTTAAAGGTGAACAGTCTATCCTCCCATCCGCCCTGAGAAACCTGTCCTTCCACATTAAAGGAGCCATCCGTGGCTTCTTCAACAACATTTAGAAAGACAACCTTTGATCCTGCCTTTTTGGCAATATCAACTGCAACTTCTGCTGCAATAAAAGAGGGTTTAGAGAAGTCGGTGGGTACAAGTATGCTTTTCATAGTAATTATTTTTTAGTCAATCGTTATATAGTAAAAATAAGAATTTCAGCTCAAAATAAAAATCAGTTTCATTCACAAAGTAAAGTCGATTCCTGCATGATTCCCTGTATAATTTTATCTTGCTCATGAGGTTTATGCCACCAAATTCTCGCTATTAAAAGTATGCCTACTAAAACAAAAGCGTAGGTTCTTGCTCTATTGAAATTAAATGAGCTACGTTTCGCTGTCAGGCTAATTATCCAAGGGAGGCCGAACATCACCGGCCAGGTGCCAAAGCCAAAGGCCATCATAAACAAAAAGCCCTCCTGCATACTGGGAAGAATAAAACAATAAGTCATGGCAATGTAGGTAAGCCCGCAGGGAAGAAGTCCATTAAGTATACCCAGCAGCAACACAGCGCTTCTCTTTTTTCTTCCCAGCCAGAAACTAAAATTGCCTTTTAACCAATTGGTCATTCGGTTGATGAGACTTGTTATCACTGGAATTTTGATTCCACTGATCCCGCCCAGGCCCATCAGTAAAAAGATTCCTCCTGTTGCAAAAGAAATGATATCGCGAAATGGGCCAAGTGAAATTATGCTGCCAAAGGTGGCTGCTGCTGCCCCAAGCAAACCATAGGTAAGTATTCGCCCAAGGTTATATAAAATCTTATTACTGATGAATGGCCTTTGCGAAGTAACGGCCATAGCGAGTGGGCTGCACATACCGACACAGTGCAAGCTGCCGGCTAATCCCATCACAATGGCAGTCCAATACATCATCAGATCACAATTAATTTTTCAAAATAGTATTCTTTGCCATTCATCTTCCACTTCATACTGGCCCGATAGAGTCCCCTCACCCAGCTTTCCATAACAAATTGCTGATGATGGTCAGTGGAAGTATGCAACATGAATTTTTGATCAAGCTTTACATCGGATGGGCGTATCAATTTCAGTTCTCCTTCTTCAAGCTCACCAAATTGTGGAAAATCAACAGCAATGCTATTGCCCACCACGGTGATGACCGGCTCATTAACTAAATCTTTAGTATTGGCCATTTGATTCATCTTTTGGCCATGGGCCAATTCTTCCTGATAATAATTCACAGAAACCAGATTGATATCCTGCTTTATACAAATAAAGACGAGCGTGCCAATAAACAAGGCAAAGAACGCGAAGGCCACTACAATTCCTTTTCCAAAATTCATATGTTTTACCAGTTAGTCCTGCTTTGCCATGTTGTGCTTGAAATCCATTCTTCTTGCCTCACCCCTTTTTGAGTTTGTCTTAAACGAACAATTATGCTACCCCTCTCCGTCCGGAGAGGGTAATTAGGACTTTCCATAAGATAAATCGTAGTTGGGGTGAGGCCAAACAAGCAGATTAAAGTTAGTTTTGTTAACATGACAAAATAGGATTAGTTACCATCCTCTTTTTCCTTCTCGTGCTCCATGTGGTTACGAGATTTCATAGGTCCGATAAACTTGGCTTTTGCCGTTTCAATTTTCTTTCCATCTTGATAGATGCCCAATTCCACAATCATCCTCATGGATGTTACTTCCTGCTCAGGTAGTTTTACCATAAATACATTTTTGAGAATCCCCTCTTTGGGAACCCGAATTTTGGGATCACCAATTTTCATCAACGATGCCGAAGCAGGAGATTCCACTCTCACTTCCAGCGAAATGTCTTCAAATGTTTTATTGACAAATTCAACTGTGTAAAGGTTGGTGATTAATCCATCATCGGTTTTGGTGTAGAGCGTGCCGGGGGCTTTGAGGACCGTTGTTTCTATATCCGTGCGGGTAAAAATAAAATAGCTCAACAAGGTGACCAATAGCGTCAGAACGACTGCATAACCTGCTACCCTAACCGTGAAGATCTTTTGCTTTCCTTCTTTGATAGCAGTATAAGAACTGTAGCGGATCAACCCTTTCGGCTTGTTGATCTTTAGCATGACATCATTGCACACATCAATACACGCGGTGCAATTAATACACTCCAACTGTGTGCCATTCCGTATATCAATACCGGTAGGACAGACATGAACACATAGTTTGCAGTCAATACAATCGCCTTGTTTTTGTTCAACGGCTGTTTGTCCCTTCTTTAATTTAGTGCGCGGCTCTCCTCTCAACCAATCATAGGCCACCACAATGGATTCCTTCACCAACAAAACTCCTTGCAAGCGACCGTAAGGACACACTGCAATACAGGCTTGCTCTCTGAAATAAGCAAACACGCCATAAAATATTCCTGTAAAGGCCAGTAATCCGATGAAGCCAGAAAGATGGTCAGCAGGGGATTGCGTAATGATCTCCTTTACCTGATCAATACCGATGAGATAGGCCATTGTAATGTGGGCTATCAAAAGCGAAATGATAAGGAAAATAAGTTGCTTGCTGCCCTTCTTTATCATCTTCTTCGGGCCCCAGGATTCCTTGTTTAATCTCCGCTGGGCATTCGCATCACCTTCAATCCAATATTCGATTTTGCGAAAGACCATTTCCATGAACAACGTCTGAGGGCAAGCCCAGCCACACCAGATGCGGCCAAACACTACCGTAAATAGAATGGTAAAGACAAAAAAAGTAATCAGCGTAAGCGCCAGAAGGAAAAAGTCCTGTGGCCAGAAAGCCTGCCCCAGGATGATAAACTTCCGCTCAAAAATATTGAAGAGCATCAATGGCTTTCCATTCAAATGAATAAAAGGTCCGGAAAAAAACAGCGATAATAGAATAATGGTAACTACAATACGCCAATTGTGATGCTGTCCGGAAGGTTTTTTGGGATAAACCCAAATTCTTTTTCCTGTGGCATCCACCGTTGCGATGGTATCGCGAAATTCCTCATCGTATTGATATAGGTCACTCTGAATATCTTTCATGTTACTCGTTCGCACATCACCGGAGCATTTTACTTTTCCGGATAATGCTCTATGATTTATAGGCTTGCCTGTGTCTTCGTACTATCCCCCTTCACTTCCAACTGCTCAGGTTTAAATAAATCACCTTGAGGTTTTTTAGGATTAACCGGGTTGGAGCCATTGATGGTGAGGATAAAGCTAGCTACGTTCTTCATTTTTTCAGGGCTGATAAATCCTTCCCACGCAATCATGTTGGTGCCATTGACGCCATGTCGTACTACTTTAAAAATATCTTTTATTCCGCCTCCGTGCAGCCAATATTCATCAGTAAGGTTGGGACCGATGTCTCCTCCTCCATCCGGACGATGACAAGACGCACAGTTATTCAAAAATACCTGCTTGCCTTCAGCAATAGCCAGAGGTTCAATTGTGGCCTCTACATTATTCTCGTTAATATCAGCTACCGGATTAGCGGCCTGATTTTTTTTCAATTGCTCAGCTGCAAAAGCCACTTCGGTATCGTATTCCTGAATAGATCCTGGCAGGGTATCGATCACATGGAAGAAAATAAGATAGAAGAATGCAAAACCAATCGTACCATAGAAGAGTGCTGTCCACCAGGGCGGAAGATGGTTATCCAATTCGCGTATACCATCATAATTATGGTCAAGCATAATGTCTGCTTCTTTCTCAACAGGTACAAAGTCATTAGCTTTCTGCCACAGATTTGCCCAAAGGCTTGGTGCTTCTTTAAAAACAATTCCGAGCTTCTCTGCTTTTTCCTTTGCAGCCATCTTTGCCATGTAGTTGAGCACCTGCAGCATGTAGAGGGCTACTACCAAAACTAAAATGGCCACGATAAAGATGAACACCACCACAATGTAAAAAGAGAGCAACGGATCATCCAACAGCGAAGTAGCTGGATTTGCTTCCGCCTGCGCCATTAGGATGACAGGCGAAAAGAAGATGGCTAAGAGGATCCCTGAAATCTTAGTCCAGTTAGTCTTTAGATTATTTAGTGATTTCATGAGTTGCTGTTTTAGAAGTAATAGAATCATCCAGCGGCATTTGCTTCATGGTATCGATAAACTTCTTATCGGCAGTGAACGCCCACCAGAGGAGGAAAAGAAAGAACAGGAAAAAGATTACAAAAGAGATCACCGGCCAGATGGCGATGTGATCTATGGATTGGAGAATATTTTTATACATAGGGTATTAATTTAGCTATTGAATCTCGGCTACTTTTTCCGCTTTAATGTCTATTCCCAGGCGTTGGAGGTAAGCGATGAGTGCCACGATCTCCGCCTCATTCGCTACTTCATAGCCTTCCATCATCAGTCCTTCGGTAATCTTCTTCGCCTGTGCGTCAAGGTTGTCATTGGCTATTTCTTCAAACCCTTCTTCATAGGGTACCCCTACTGTACGAAGAGCACTTATCTTTTTCGCAGTCTGTTCTTTGTCTATCATTTGCTCATACAACCATGGGTAAGCGGGCATGATAGAACCATTGGAAACATCTCCGGGTGTGAGCATGTGGCGATAGTGCCAGCTATCGGCATACTTGCCTCCTGTGCGGTGCAAATCAGGACCGGTGCGTTTTGATCCCCACAAGAAAGGATGATCATAAACATACTCTCCGGCTTTGGAATACTCGCCCCCCTTAGGATCGTAACGCTGCACTTCAGAACGGAACGGCCGCACCATTTGGGTATGACAACCGACACAGCCCTCGCGGATATAAATATCACGACCGTGCAACTCCAAGGGAGTGTAAGGTTTTACGCTTGCGATGGTTGGGATATTCGATTTGATAAGAAAAGTTGGAACCAATTCAATCACACCACCGATAATGATGGCCACCAAGGCAAGGCTTGTAAATAAGATAGGTTTGCTCTCCAATACCCGGTGCCAGTGACCACCAGTGTGCGCTGTTTTGATCATCGGTGAAACTTCTACTTCTTCATTGGCAATGAACTTGCCGGCAAAAGCCGTCTTGATCAGGTTATACGCCATGACGAATACACCTATGAGGTAGAGACCGCCACCAATCGCCCTTAGCTGATAAAGAGGAATGATTTGAACTGTGGTCTCCAGGAAGTTTTGGTATTTTAAAAATCCATCCGCTGTAAATTCTTTCCACATTAAACTCTGAACCACCCCTGCGATGTACATGGGCAATGCATAGAAGATGATACCCAGCGTACCGATCCAAAAATGAACATTGGCTAATTTATTGGAATAAAGCGATGTGCCCCACATGCGTGGCACCATCCAGTACAGAATACCGAAGATGAGGAAGCCATTCCATCCTAAGCCTCCTACATGAACGTGCGCAACAATCCAATCGGTAAAGTGAGTGATGGCATTTACATTTTTTAAGGAGAGCAGTGGGCCTTCCAGAGTAGCCATACCATAAGCAGTAACGGCTACCACCATGAATTTAAGAACGGGCTCTTCGCGCACGCGATCCCAGGCACCACGCAAAGTGAGAAGGCCATTCAACATACCACCCCAGCTTGGCGCAATGAGCATGATAGAAAATACAACACCCAAAGATTGCGCCCAGTCGGGTAAGGCAGTATATAATAGGTGGTGAGGGCCCGCCCAGATATAGATAAAGATCAGTGACCAGAAGTGAATGATGGATAAGCGATACGAATAAACCGGACGGTTGGCGGCCTTGGGCAGAAAATAATACATGATCCCTAAGAATGGTGTGGTAAGGAAGAAGGCTACCGCGTTATGACCATACCACCATTGCACCAGCGCATCCTGAACACCTGCATAGAAAGAATAGCTTTTGAAAAGATTGACCGGCATCTCAAATGAGTTGACGATATGCAACACCGCCACCGTAACGAACGTGGCGATGTAAAACCAAATAGCGACATACATGTGTTGCTCTCTGCGTTTTATAATAGTCCCAATCATGTTCCAACCGAACACCACCCAAATCAAGGCAATGGCAATATCGATGGGCCACTCTAGCTCCGCATATTCTTTGGATGTGGTGAGACCCAATGGCAACGTGATGGCAGCAGCCAGAATAATCAACTGCCAACCCCAGAAGTGAATCCAACTCAGGGTGTCGCTGAACATGCGCGCCTTTAACAAGCGCTGCATGCTATAATAAACTCCGGCAAACATGGCATTGCCCACGAAGGCAAAGATGACAGCATTAGTATGGAGCGGACGTATCCGTCCAAACGTTGTGTACTGCAGGTCGAAGTTGAATAGCGGATAAAATAATTGGATGGCGGCCAACAGGCCAACCGTCATCCCCACCACGCCAAAGATGACCGTGGCAATGATAAAGGCTTTGACGATTTTGTTGTCGTAGCTGATTTTTTCTAGTTCCATAGAGTGTCCCAGGTTTTTTATGATTTCGAACATAAAAGTAAAGGCCACCCTGAGGTCTAAATATGACTCGGATTAGGGAAAAAGATGACTTTTGTCATGAATTCTCGTAAATCGAGAGGTCTTAAAAAAGCATCTTTTGTTTACCTTAACCGTTCTTCTCAAAAAGAAAAATCAACCGACCAATGGATTATATCTTAACCACAGAACGATTAACACTCCGGCAGTTTACAAATGAGGATGCAGGGTTTATTGTGGAATTGGTCAATACCCCCGGATGGTTGGAGTTTATTGGTGATAGAAACATTCACACGGAAGAAGATGCGGTTAATTATCTTCAAAACGGGCCGATAAAAAGCTATAGCGAAAATGGATTTGGGTCATCGATGGTGGAAATGAAAGACGGAACTCCTATTGGCATGTGTGGTATCCTTAAAAGAGATAGTTTGGAAAACCCCGATATCGGTTTTGCTTTTCTGCCCGAGTATATGGGTAATGGCTATGCCTTTGAAATAGCTAATGCCACCCTCCATCATGCGACACATCAATGGAACTTAAAAACCATTTGGGCCATTACCGATCCCGGTAATGTAAGATCTATCGGGCTTTTAGAGAAAATAGGACACCGCCCTGTTAAAACAATACCGTCCCCAACGGATGGAACTGAATTATTGTTGTATAGTAATTGACCAGACTGGATTTACTTAAACAAAGGGTTTAACTTAGTATCCAATAACGATATATGGGAGACTGAGTTTCCGATATACGGTCGTTGTGGCGCATATTAATTATGAAGATTCTCCTACTAACAGTTTTTCTACCATTGACACTCTTCGGACAAAAGGAATATAATTCCAAAGAAGAGGACAATTACAACCACGGTGACAAATACGAAGGGTTTGTACCGACACCAATTGACGAAGTTCGGAAATTTGAGAAAAAGTATTT
>JANNRV010000130.1:0-40339 GCA_031401775.1 Bacteroidia bacterium
TAAGGACCAGAGAGATTGGATCTATCCGAAAGTGAAAGGCTACTTCAATTCTTTCTTTTCGTTTTGGAAGCAGTGCAATCTTCTTTGAGGGGTAAAAAATGTGATTACAATTACATCCTTTCGGCTAAGGCGGAGTTTGAACCGATTAACAAACATTCAAAAAATAGTATTACTTATTCAAGAACGAGGAATACATCCAAACTAATTTTTCTTGGGCTCTGATATAGTCACTCATCAGCGCGTTTGTTCCTTCGTCTGCAGCATCGCTTGATAACAATAGCAATTCGCGTTGAAGAATAATTATTACCCTGAAGGAAGCCAGAATATCCTCTATCGCTTTCACACCATTGCTAATCTGAGGACTTTCAGCTATTTTAGAGATCACTCTATACTCAGTGTGGTTATGGTTTGGGGTATGCCCCAACGTTAAAATTCTTTCTGCTACCTCATCGATTTTTATGAGCAAGTCATTGTATAATTCCTCAAACTTCAAGTGAAGTTCAAAAAACTTTTCTCCCTTAATATTCCAGTGATATCCCCTGGTATTCTGATAAAAAATCGAATAGTTTGCTAAAAGTTCATTTAGCTTTTCAGCTAGTTGTTTTGACTTTCTCTCGTCAAGCCCGATATCATTTAAATTTTTCATTTCAAAATATTTATAAAATATATCTGCTGATGCATTACTAATATGCAAGACTTAAATTCTTTATAGTAATGCCAATGCCTTTAAACATATATAAGAATTCAGTCCGCAGAAGAATAGGGCCGGTAACGAAACTACAAGACTATCTTTCGATTTCACTCTTATTAACACCCCAAGGAGCATAAGTGTTGCCAAACCACCTGATGAAATTATTAAAATAGGGCTATACAGTAAACCAACTAATAGACCTATTGCACCCAATAATTGAAACACGATAGTGAGCAACCCTAATTTCTCCAACTTAAAGCGTTTGAATTCGCTTTTCATAAGAGGGTCTACAAAGTAAGATAACCCGTAAGCGAAGAAAGACAAACTCGAAAAAAGAATAAATATGTTAACTAAATCCAAAGCTAGATACTATTTAACGATGCCAGCGCAACAAAAAGACAAGCCAGTAGCAACAATAAAGAAGGTACTCGCTTTTGCATTGGACTACTGTTCTTAAAGTGGAAAAACTGAGCAGATAACATAAAGAAGCCCATCAGCAGTGATGAAACAAGAACTAAGGGTGTATACCAAATGCCGGCAACGAGTAGAGCTGCCAACGATATCTTCGATGCCCCAACGATATTACGCGTCAAGTCATTCAACCCAAATTGCTTAAATTCTTTCATGACATTTTCAAATCGAAATATCCAAACGTAATCTACCGATAGGGCGATTATAATTTGAACTAAAATGATATAATTTTTCATATTACTATTTATTGGTTGTTAATCTAAAGACATTTCCGAAACGCCAAACTGGTTAATTGGTTTTGTACTATACGTAATGAACCTACTTTAATTTCTTAAGCTCTTGTAAGCTAAAATAAAATCCGGTTGCGAATAATAGTGTAATCAATGCTGCAAAATAAGGTATCAGCTCAGTCATCTTTCTTGTTGTTTAGAAGTTTTAAATAAATTCCGAAAGCGAGGATCGAAGGTACCCAAATGCCTATAAAAATTGCAGCTTCTGGCTCTCCTTTAAAGTATAATATTTCAGAAAAAATGAGGGACAGAAAAGCAGAAATAAATAGTAGTTTGTCTGTGATAGAAAATTTCTTAAACATGATGGTACTAGTTAAAATTTTGTTTGATAAAAGCTAAGCTACGTAATATAAATTAAACTGTTCCTTTTCAACCATTGGTCTTAAAAAAATAAAGCCCCCAAAAATGAATCAGGAGCTTTATTTTGGACCTAAAATAATTACTTAGGAAGTACTACGCCATCAATAACGTGCACAACACCATTGCTGCCTTTCAAATCGGCTGCGATTACAAAAGCTGAATTTCCAGACTCGTCAGTAAGTTTCACTTTACCTCCGTCTATCGAAGCAGTTAAGCTGTTACCGCTTACGGTTTTAACCAATGCTTTGCCATTACCAGAATTAATGGCTGCCGTTACAGCAGCTGCATCTAGATTTCCACTAACAACGTGGTAAGTTAAAATTTTTGCCAGTTGAGCCTTATTTTCAGGCTTTAGTAGAGTTTCTACAGTACCAGCCGGAAGTTTAGCGAACGCTGCGTTTGTAGGTGCAAAAACTGTGAAAGGACCTTTTCCCTTCAATGTAGTAACTAAATCTGCGGCCTTAACTGCGGCAACTAAAGTAGTGTGGTCAGCTGAGCTGATAGCGATGTCAACAACATCTTTAGTCTGAGCAAATGAAGCTGCAGAAGCGAAAAGAGCAATAAGGACAGAAAGAACATTTTTCATAATATTTTTTTTTGGTAAGCAATTATAACAGACCTCAGACCTGATTGTTCCTATCATCGAAAAATATTCAACGTATATTTCGAGGGGTAGAAAAACATTTTCTTATTAGATGGGTTTATTGTCACTTTAATTATTTAGGATTGAACCTCGCTCAATAGAGCCTGCATCTTTACCTCATATCCGGAAACTACGGGTGTGCAAGATTAGGCGAACAACTCTAAAATAAAGGATGTAAATGAGACCGTGGTTAGACAAAAATGGATAATTAATCAAAAATTGTCATTTTGAAAAAGCTACCTTTAAAGTAACAAATACTCTAATGTTTTGTTACCAATGCATTACCTTTTATTTACCAACTAAATGAAAATCCTTCTCACCGGCTCTACTGGCTACATCGGTCGCAGACTCTTGCCTGTATTGGTTGAGGCTGGTCACCATGTAATCTGCTTGGTACGCGACCAGCGCAGATTTGATTGGGAAGATTTTTCGGAGGACTTTTTAAAGCAAGTATCTGTTCTTGAAGTCGACCTCAGTGATCCACAATCTTTTGCCTTAGTACCTACTGACATAGATGCTGCCTATTACCTGGTTCACTCCATGAGCTCTTCCAATTCGGATTTCACAGAAATGGAAGCAAACTCTGCGAAGAATTTTGTTACCTTCCTAAATACCACGTCAGCGAAACAAACCATTTATTTAAGTGGCATTGTAAACGATGCTGATTTATCTGCTCATTTACTCTCTCGCAAAAATGTAGAAGATATTTTAAAAAGTGCGAATGCTCCACTGACAGTTTTACGTGCTGCTATTATAATTGGCTCCGGCAGTGCTTCTTTCGAAATCATTCGCGATCTGGTAGAAAAATTGCCCGTCATGGTAGCACCTAAATGGCTCAAGACTCGCTGCCAGCCGATTGGGATTCGAAATGTGATTGAGTACTTGCAAGGCGTTCTATTA
Source organism: Bacteroidia bacterium (assembly GCA_031401775.1). Taxonomy (GTDB): domain Bacteria; phylum Bacteroidota; class Bacteroidia; order Cytophagales; family Cyclobacteriaceae; genus ELB16-189. Next base: position 3,356 of record JANNRV010000130.1, read on the forward strand.
AAAAAAGAAAGTTTTCATCAGACATTTGATATTGGTGGCACGGAAATACTCACCTACAAACAGATGCTCTATGGCTTTGCCAAAATGCGAGGTTTGAAACGATTGATTATTACCATTCCGATTCTTACACCTAAGCTATCGTCATTATGGTTGGTATTCGTAACTTCAACCACGTATTCACTGGCGAGAAGCCTCGTAAATAGTATGCGCAATGAAGTGATCTGCCACGACACAAGGATTCAACAATTGGTAACCACTAAAATTCTTTCTTATGAAGAATCATTGCAATTAGCTTTCGATAAAATTAGCCAGAAAAGTGTGATCTCCAGTTGGAAAGATGCCATCTCACTTTCTACGATGGATAAAAAATTTCTAAACAATGTTCAAGTACCAGAACATGGTGTGTTCACAGATAAAAGAAAAATTGAGTTCGAAAGAAATAAAGAAGAAGTCATTGATAATATCTGGTCTATTGGTGGCAATAGAGGCTGGTATTTTGGAAATTGGATGTGGCGCATCCGCGGTGTGATAGATAAAATGGTAGGCGGAGTTGGATTGCGAAGGGGTCGCAGAAGCGAAACAGATTTAAAAGCAGGCGATGCACTTGATTTTTGGCGAGTACTCGTTGCGGACAAACCGAATGGAAGATTGTTACTCTATGCTGAAATGAAATTGCCAGGAGAAGCCTGGCTTGAATTCAAAGTAAAAGAAAATGATGGAAAGAAGATCTTATTTCAAACCGCTACGTATCGGCCTCTTGGCTTGTGGGGGCGCCTGTATTGGTATTCGGTATTACCCTTTCATGGATTGATCTTTCCAAAGATGGCGCGCAATATTGTGGGGACATAACCATTTAACCCAAGCCTTGTTTCTACTGTATGAAAATTTATAACCTCAAAAGAACCCAGATTCTTCCCATTTCACTTCAGGAGGCCTGGAAGTTTTTTTCTTCACCTAAGAATCTATCCAAGATTACCCCTGAACACATGGGATTCAAAATCCTCTACCTGTCAGGGGGGGATAAAGCTTATGCAGGGCAAATTATTCGCTATCACGTAAGTGTTTTGCCGGGCATTAAATTGCATTGGGTAACCGAAATAACTCAGGTTAAAGAGCTTGTCCACTTTATTGATGAGCAGCGCTTTGGGCCTTACGCTTTGTGGCATCATCAGCACCATTTTAAAGAAGTGCCAGAGGGTGTAGAAATGACCGATGAAGTGAATTATGCCATAGGCTATGGATTTATTGGTAGAATTGCTCATTGGCTTTTTGTTGGCAAAGAAGTGAATCGTATTTTTGCTCATCGATACAGTGTGTTAGAAAAGTACTTCAAAAAATAAATGGATTTCGTTACTATTCTTCTTTGTTCGGCCATTTCCATCGGCACGTTTCTATTTATGGAAGGAGTGGCGTGGTTTACCCATAAATATGTGATGCATGGGTTTCTGTGGACGTGGCATCGATCTCACCATAGTGTCCACAATCACGCGCTTGAGCGGAATGATCTATTTGCGCTTGTGTTTAGTGTACCATCAATAGCTCTTTTGGTTGTTTCTACTTCTGTTTATCCAAGCGCTTATTTGTTTTCCGTTGGAATTGGTATTCTTTGCTATGGTATTTTTTACCTTGTCTTCCATGACTTTATCGTGCATCAGCGCGTAAAATGGATACCCAGGAAGAGAAGTAACTACCTTCAGCGGATGATGCATGCGCACTATATCCATCATGCAAAACATACAAAAGAGAATTGCGAAGCCTTTGGATTTCTATACGCCCCTAAAAAATTTGAGCCTAAGAAATTTGTGTTGAAAAAAGATCGGCACGAAACGCAGTAGGCTAAAGCTCAGCCTGACAAACGATTAAGGTTTTCTAAGGTATCTTTAAGAGAGTTCTCAAAACAATTCCTTCCTTTAAGGGTTTAAATGCTAAAATAAGCAATTGAGCTACGGAGTCACGCTGTTCTATTTTAATGAATAAAGCAATTATCATAGGATCTGGCATTGCAGGTATAGCTAGTGCTATCCGACTCAATCATAAAGGATATGATGTCACAGTTTTCGAGGCCAATTACTATGCTGGTGGTAAGCTTCATGCCATCACTCAAGAAGGCTTCCGATTTGATTTAGGTCCATCTCTATTTACTATGCCTCATCTGGTTGATGAGTTGTTTCAACTGCATGGTTTAGACCCACGAGAACATTTCAACTATGCTAAAAAAGGTGTGGTCTGTAATTATTTTTGGAGTGATGGAACAACTTTTTATGTACCTGCCAACAAAGAAGAATTTATTCGAAGGGCTGCGGAAACATTTGATACACTTCCTACTATTCTAAGCGAGTACTTGGATCAAAATAAAAAGAAGTATGATCTTACCGCAGATATCTTCCTGAATAAATCCTTGCACCGCTGGAGTACGTATTTGTCTTTTAATACGATTAAATCACTCGTACAAGCAGGCAAACTCCACATCGATAAAACACTGAATGAAGTAAATGAGCAGTACTTCTCTCACCCAAAACTAGTTCAACTTTTCAACAGGTATGCGACCTATAATGGCTCCTCACCATATGCTACCCCTGGCATCATGTCCATGATTCCGCACTTGGAAATGCACTATGGAACTTTTTATCCAACCGGTGGAATGCATGAAATTTCACAAAGCCTTTTTAGGCTAGCCGAAAAAGTTGGAGTTAAGTTTCAGTTTGAAGAAACAGTAACTTCAATCAACCATAAGCAAAACAAAGCAATAGGCATAACTACTACTAAAGGATCCTATGATGCAGATGTAGTAGTTTCTAATATGGATGTCTTTTCCACTTACAAGCATTTATTAAAGTCAGCAAAGCAGCCAGATAAAATATTAAATCAGGAACGATCCAGCTCAGCATTAATCTTCTATTGGGGGATCAACAAAATTTTTCCATCTCTTGATTTACACAATATTATTTTCTCCGATCATTACGAAGAGGAGTTCACGGAACTATTTAAAAACAAAAATATTCATGCAGATCCCACCATCTATATCAATATCACAAGTAAAGAAGATGCATCTGACGCACCGTCAGGTTGTGAAAACTGGTTTGTGATGATTAATGCTCCGGGAAACGCTGATCAAAATTGGCCGGAACTCATTAAAAAGGCAAGACTAAGCATTATTAAAAAAATAAATAAAGTACTCAATACAGATATTGAAAAGCTCATTCTAACAGAGTACATTTTAGATCCAATCAACATTGAAAAACAAACGAAATCCCATCAGGGATCGCTCTATGGAACATCGAGTAATTCAAAGTTTGCTGCTTTTCTCAGGCATCCGAACTTCTCCAACCAATTCAAAAACCTTTACTTCTGCGGAGGCTCTGTTCATCCTGGAGGCGGAATCCCGCTGTGTCTCTTATCTGCCAAAATTGTTAGTGAACAATTAGAGAATGCATGAACGGATTGACGATGGCCGATAAAAGTATCACTACTAAATCACTCTCTATTTTTGTGATTTGGTTATTCCAGCTATCTGCCATCATCGGTGTTTCAATGGGTTACTATGATTGGTTTATTACCAAAACTCCACTCAATCTTATCATTACGGCAGCATTATTGATTGTTAACTTTCCAATCAATAATGTCAACAAACTAGCTATTGCTTTCACTTTCTTCACATCAAGTTTACTGATAGAATGGATAGGTGTTCACTTTGGTTTTCTATTTGGAGTTTATGAATACGGACAAAATTTAGGATTAAAAATAGATGGTGTGCCTTTACTCATAGGTGTTAACTGGGCCGTTCTTATTCTTTCTACTGCTGCTATTGCCGATAAACTAGTAGAACCAAGATTTTTGAAGATCACGTTAGGAGCAGCGCTGATGGTTTTAATAGACTTTTTTATCGAAACATCAGCACCACCTTTCGACTTTTGGATCTGGGAGTTAGGCGCTGCACCGATCCGTAACTATATAGCCTGGTTCATTATTTCAATGCTATTACATTACATATACCATCGAATGAAGATGAAGGGTGATTTCATTTTTTCTTGCCATCTTTACGCGGCTCAATTTATTTTCTTTATCTACTTCTATGGATTTCACCGAATATGACTATGCCATAGTTGGAGCGGGCGCGGCTGGTTTACACCTAGCCATGGCCATGTCAAAAGATAAATTCTTCGACTCTAAAAAAATCTTACTTCTTGAAAAATCACAAAAAAATGTGAATGACAAGACTTGGTGCTTTTGGGAAAAGGGAGCAGGTAAATGGGACAGCATCACAACCAAAATCTGGGACCATGCGCAATTTATGACTACCGATCAGCAGATTGATCTCAACATGGGCGCCTACCGATATAAGATGTTAGCCGCACTGGACTTTTATAATCACACGAAAAAAGAATTAAAGGGAAGAGATAACATCACGTGGGTCAATGCTGAAGTCGGAAATATCACACAAGGTGAAACTACTACCATAGAAACAAACGGCCAATCCTATTCAGCCAAACATGTGTTTGATAGTGTCATAACATCAGACTTCTTTACTTCAAAAGATAAATACACGCGATTACTTCAACACTTCAAGGGCTGGGTGATCGAAGCGGATGAGGAAGTCTTTAATGATAAATCCTTCGTGATGATGGATTTTAGAATTGGAGTACCCAATATAACTTGCTTTACCTACGTACTCCCCATCAACAGCAAAAAAGCACTGATAGAATTTACTTTCTTTTCTCCCACGTTAGTTGACGATGATAGCTATGAAAATTTATTGAGTCGTTATGTCAAGGAAATTCTACGAATCGAAAAATATCAAATAATAGTAAAGGAAAAAGGAGTGATCCCTATGAGTGATTACCCTTTCCACAAAAAAAGCAATCAATACGTAACTAAAATTGGTACTGCAGGTGGTTGGGTGAAGCCCGCTTCAGGATATTCATTTAAAAATGCTGAGCGTTACAGTCAAATCATAGTCAATAATATTAAGCGTAACCTCTTACCAAGTTATAAACTCTTGAATACTTTATTCAGGAAATATGATGCCCTTTTTATCGATGTTCTTTATCATCACAATGAAATGGGCGTAGATTTATTCAAAACAATGTATACCAAAAATGAAGCCCATCAAATATTGGCCTTCCTCGATGAAGAAACCACGCGAAGTGAGGAATTCAAAATCATAAGCTCTTTTCAGCCCTGGCCTTTCATGCGTTCCCTTTTTAAAAAGCTATTTTCTTAATCTCCGAATGGCTGAATGGTGTTTCAAGACACCATAAAGGAGTCAGAAGCCAAAGCATAAAAATATTATAGATACTTTGCAATTGGATTTTCTCCCTCCCAGGTACCAACTGATTTGTAAGGTCTAAATCTAGCGAAGAGTTCTTCCTTGTACCACTTCAACTGTCTGGTCTTATTGATTGCCTCGCGATGCTCTTTACTGTTATACGCAAAATTATTTAGAGACTCTTTATCTCTCCAAATACTTAATGTAGCCATTTGTACTACCGGAAACTCCCCCACCCCCTTGGTATAAATAAGTCCAGGATTTTCGTTTAAGGGTCTATGAGAAGCCGGCACGTAGCGCCAGAAAGGAATAAGCTTGTGCCACTTAATAGTTGCTCGCGTAAGCACAAGAATAATTTCTGAACCGGGTAATGATTCTTCGATATGAAAGGGATTACCGCCATCCCATCGACCATGCGCTGTAATACTTTTTAAATAGACAGTCCATATTTCTGTCGCTCTCATTTGATAGCGTTTAAGAATCTCAGCCGTATCAAAAAAAACCTTGGCTGCTTCTTCATTTTCCCATACCTGCAACAGTACATACGTTGACCAATCTGGTAAAGCACTGAATCCTAGTCCACGGCCGCTACCCATCAATTTATAGAAAGATTGTCCATTGATTTTTTTTAAACTTTGATGCGCCAGCTGCATCATTGAAAGACCCCAAATCTTAGTCCCTACTGTCTTAAATTTAAAGCTCGTTACTGTGGTAATCTGTGACATGCAAACTTAACAAGGATATGAGGTATCTGTTCTGATTCTAATGAACATCTCACTTTTCGAATACCTTTAGAAATCAAAAAGTTGTTAGTGATACTAAAAACAAAATGTGCCGCACCCACCAAGTGAGTACGGCACATTCTAATAAAGATCAGTATCCTAAGCAGCTACAGGCTGACGCCCATTAACCTTCTTGTCTTTCTTAATCTTACCGGTAGCCTTGCGCATCTTCCTGCTCTCTTTCTTCAATTGGCTTGCAACTTGACTCGCCAATTTTTTGGAAGTTTTATCCAATATCTTCTCCACTTTTTTACCGGATTTTTCAACACCCAGGGTTTTAATTGCTTCATGTAAGCGGTCCACCAGAAGCGTACGTATCTCTTTTCTCTTACCTTTCTTTGATAATTTCTCCATGGTTCAATAATTAGCTTCGAAAATAGAATGTTACGGGAAGATTATCAAACCATTCCCATAAAATTAATACCAAATCAGTCGAACCAGCTAATAATCAGGAGATTGCATCCTAAAACTTAACATTGGATCGCTTTAACTCCTCACTCTTCTTGAGCAGCTCAAAAGAGGCTTGAACAGAATTAAGCTCTTTTAGAGTCAGGTCATAAACCTCCAACTGCTGATCTGTCGGTGGCGCATCGGCACTGGATACAATACCTTCCTTTCCCATCGCCAGAAATCGCTCCAACACTTGAGCAGGATTGCGGAAAATATCCATACGGGCCCCCGTCTGATGAATGTCAAATAACTTACTCTCCAATTGATAAATCTTCTCCTCCAGTGCTATTGCGCCCTTGCCTTTCTTCTTATCAGTTGAAAGAGTGATGAGCTGAACACGCAACTTTTCCATTTCATCAATCAATTTGAGCGTTGTAGTGATAGAACCATAAAGATTTAGTCCCTGCGTATACTGTTTTTGAATATCTTTTTCGGTCGCCTTTGTATTGGGATCTTTAACCAATGAAAGTGATTGCTTATATTCCTTACCATTCACCATTAAAACAATCGTATAATTTCCCGGAGGCACCATCACGGGAGTCATGCCGGGGCCAATATCCAAATCATAGATAAACAAGTTCCGGGTACCGATCGAATCTACTTTCACCCAATCTTTTCCTTTAGGTTTATTGCGAAGTCGCGGAAATACAAATCCTTCATGCCTCAGACTCCACCAAACTCTATTGATGCCAGGTTTGTTGCTTCCTCTGATTGTATTAACAATTTCATTTTTAGAATTCAGTATCAAAACACTTACGCTATCTTTTGATTTTTCTTTTAGGTAATAATTAATATCCGCTCCTTCGGGAGGATTTTCACCCGACACGTAACTATCATCTGTTTTAATTCCATTTATACTTTGAAAGCGATACGTCTTCCTTAACGAAAACAAGTGAGCTTCTGAATTTTGTACTTCCGTTGAAAACTCCCGGATGGCAGTAATATCATCCAGAATATAAATTCCTCTTCCATAAGTCGCTAAGACCAGGTCATTAAATTCTTTTTGAATTTCAATTCCATAGATAGGGACAGGAGGTAAATTATTTTTTAAATGAACCCAATTCATTCCATCATCGGGAGAGAAGTAAAGTGATTTGTCGGTACCCAACCACAGCAATCCTTTTCTTGCAGGGTCTTCTTTTATTTGATTAACAAAATTTGAATTAGAGACTGGCAAATTAATGGGCAAGCGGCTCCAATTTTTTCCAAAATCAGAAGTCTTATAGACATATGAACCAAAATCTCCTATGTGATGGGCATCCACAGAAATGTAGCACGTGCCTGCATCAAAATTAGAAGCATCTATATTTCTGATCGTTCCCCATTTTGGTAAGCCAACAATGTTGCTAGTTACATTCACCCATGTCTTTCCTCCATCCTGAGTTACGTTCACCAATCCATCATTACTTCCTGACCACAATACTCCTTCCTTCACAGGAGATTCTGCCAATGCATATAAAGTACATCCATCCCAAGTCATCAGGTTATCGCTGGCCATTCCACCGGAATTCTGTTGATGGGTCTTATCATTAGTCGTTAGGTCGGGGCTAATCTCTTTCCATGACTGACCTCGGGAGTTGGTTTCATGGATATATTGACTTCCCACCCAAAACCTGCCTTTCACATGTCTTGAGGCGAGCATCGGATAATTCCAATGCCAACGGTATTTTGCATTAGCTGGAGTAACACCAATCTGAGTCTGTGGCCACACACGAACATCACGGGAGTGCATAGTGGTTAAATCAAAAACATCCAAACCTCCATCATAACATCCCGACCATACGGTGTTATTGTCAAACGGATCAGGTAAGCAATATCCGCTTTCACATCCCCCTACTCCATGCCACAAACCCAATGGAATCGATTCACCACCAAGATATCTGCTGGGTCCGCGGTAGGTCCATGCATCTTGCCGGCTGCTGTACACCCAATAAGGAACTCGATCATCCACTGCCACATGATACATCTGCGCGATCGGCAAATTGATATTTCGCCAGGTAGTACCTCCATTAGAAGTCATATTCAGGCAACCATCATGAGCACACATGATTCGATTACCATCTTTTGGATCGAACCACATATCATGATTATCTCCACCCGGAGCCCACTGATCATAATTCTTTACAAATGTTTTTCCACCGTCAATCGATTTTCTGATTCCAACACAGATGGTATAAACTGTATTCTCATCAGCAGTCGAAACGCGAAGTCTTGTATAGTATCCCGCACGCTGTCCCATAGAATTATCTTTTTGCATTAGCTTCCAGCTATCGCCTCCATTTTCTGATCGGTACATGCGAGGCTCTGTATCTTCCACCAATGCATAAACTATTTTAGGGTTGCTATAGGCTACGTCAACCGATGTCTTGCCCACAGCATGAGTTGGTCCACTCTCCAGCCCATTGCGCAACGGTTCCCAGGTTTTGCCTCCGTCTTTGGTCCGATAAATTCCACTGGAAGCGCCACCACTATTTAACTTCCACGTCTTAATCTCCACTTGCCACATGGCAGCGTACAATGTATTTGGGTTTTGTGGATCAATGGAAAGATCAGAGCAACCCGTATTTTCATTCAAGAAAAAAACACGCTCCCATGTCTTTCCCCCATCGGTGGTCTTATAAACCCCTCGCTCTTGCTGCGGTCCGTGGGTATGCCCCAATGATGCTACATAAACCGTATTGGTATCTGAAGGATGAACAATGACCCGGCTAATGCGAAAAGTTTTTTCAAGGCCCATGTTCTTCCACGTTTTACCGGCATTGGAAGATTTATAAACTCCATTGCCAACGGCATGAGCGGGGCGTATTAAAAAAGTCTCACCGGTACCCGCCCAAACCTGCTTTGGATTAGCGGGTGCAATTGCCAGTGCTCCAATGGATGAGTCTTCTGTCTCATCAAAGATAGATTTCCAGGTAACGCCTGCATCTTCTGTCTTCCAGATTCCACCGGAGGCAGCGCCAGAGTAAGAGACATTCGGGTTGCCTGGTTCCCCTACTACGGAAATCATGCGATTGCCGTGTGGGCCAATAAAACGGAAATGTAACTGGGAAAATAATTTCGAATCGAATGATTGGGAGTGAACAATACTCGAACAAATGCAGAATTGAACTACCACGATTAACTTTCTCATGAGGATTGAATTTATGAAAAAGAAAGTTAAGAAGGAGTCAGCTAACCTAGAGCCACATACTTGGCCAATGCGTGAAGTATTTTGATGGGCGGTAATTTCCAAGCTCCTTATTCACATCTCAATGAATCTACAGGCTTGATCAGTGCTGCCTTGAAAGCCTGAAAGCCAACGGTGATCCATGCTATGAATAATGCTCCCAAAGAGCTCGCTGCAAAAATAAAAAATGTGATCTCTACACGATAAGCAAATTGGCTCAACCAATAGTCCAATAGAAAATAAGAAGGCACAACTGCCAGCACGATGGATACCACCACTAATAAAGTAAATTCCTTAGATAGCAACTTAGTAATCCCTGTCACGCTCGCTCCCATCGCTTTGCGGATACCAATTTCTTTAGTTCGCTGTTCCGCGGTGAAAGCGGCAAGAGCAAACAACCCAAGGCTAGCGATCAAAATAGCAAGAAAGGTAAACACTGTAAATAAAGAACCCAATCGTTGCTCTTCCCGGAAAAGTTCATCGAAATTCTGATCAAGGAAAGCATATTCAAAAGGGTCGCCAGAAGCATATTCTTTCCAAAGCTGAGTGGCTTCTTTTAACACATTACCAGGTTCGCCCGTATACCTGATCAACAGGTTATTTGACTTTTCTGCAATTTGTATTACCATGGGACGAACTTTTTCTTTGTATGACTCAAAGTTAAAATCCTTCACCACTCCAATCACATTCATTGGTATCTCGGTAACAATGCCTTTGCTCTGATCGCCCCCAAAGGTTATCAGTTTTTCTTGCAATGGGTTATCCCAACTTAATTCCCTAACGGCCGCTTCATTCAGTACAACGGCCATAGAATCGGAAGGGAAATCGCGTGAAAAATACCGGCCATCCACCAATTCAAACTTCAACACATCAGCATGGTCTTGATCGGCATAATAAGTGCCCATAATATGATCCTTTTTGGTGACCGCATCCCTAAAGGCGGTAGTGTTGTTTACGCCAGGAAACACATTATTGGTGAAGCTCGCGTTCTCAATACCTGCCTTCGTCAAAATTGTATTCTTGAAAGCCATTTGATTTGTACCTAAGCGACCCGTATTACTAATGGCCAACACATTGTGCTTATCCAACCCCGCATTGCGCTCCTGTAAGTATTGTATTTGTTGATAAACGGTGCTTGTGCAAATAATTAAAATTATGGAAAGTGAAAATTGAAAAATAACTAGCCCACTGCGAATGCCTTTGCTTTTTAATCCGGCACGTACCTTACCTTTCAACACCTCAACGGCACTAAAGCTCGTCAGGTAAAATGCAGGATAGCTACCCGCCAATAGGCCAATAATCAGGATCAATCCTAAGGCTCCCGCCATGATGCTGGGGCTCAATAATAAAAGGAATGACAACTGCTTCCCGGACAGCAGGTTAAATTGTGGCAATAGAAGACCCGTTAGGATCAAGGCCAGCACCACAGCAATGAAGCCATAAACCAACGACTCTGCCAAAAATTGTCGTACCATTTGCCCACGAAGTGAACCAAGCGTTTTGCGCAACCCGACTTCTTTTGCACGTCCTGCTGACCTTGCGGTGGCCAGATTCATAAAATTGATACAGGCTATGAGAAGTATAAAAATACCAACCGCAGCAAATACATAGACGTAGGTGATATTACCTGAAGGTTCCATGTCATCGTTCCAATTGGAGTGTAAGCGGGAATCCAGCATAGCAAAAGGGACGTACCCATATTCACTTCCCGATTCGCGAAACTTCTCCATGGATATGCCCATAAACTGCTCAACTTCAGGAGCCACGTGCTTATCGGTAACCTCATTTAATTTTTTCGCAATATCAGCCAATGGAGTTGCTGGGGTCTTTCTAAGATAAGTATAGAGATTATTGTTAAGCCAAATAGGAGAATCATATTGCTCTTTTTCAGAACTCGTAGAAAGAAGAGCTGCGAAAGAAAAATGAGAGTTGTGAGGTGGGGCAGCAGCAATCCCCGTTACTTTGAATGTTTTGTTTTCATTACCTATCGTAAGGAGTTTGCCGAGGGCAGGGCCCTTAAAATATTTTGTGGCCAGATCAGGGGTAATGACAATACTATTGGGATCCTTTAGGGCAGTCGAAGGATCGCCCTCTAAAAGTTCAAAAGAAAAAAATTGGAAAAAATTAGAATCAGCAAAAAGGATTTTGTCTTCTGTAAAAGACAAGTCACCATTTTTAAATACCATATTATCCCTTCTGTTAACGCGAGTTGCTGCCTCTACACCGGGGATGTTCGCAACCATGCTTGAGGCGAGCGGTGGGCATGAGCTGGCAGTATTTATTTCCTGGCCTGCTATTTTTCCGTGTAACCCAATGCGGTAGATATTTACCGCATCTTTATGAAAGTGATCATAACTAAACTCATCCGAAATATAGAGAATGATGAACAAGCAGGCGGTCACGCCTGCAGCTAAACCGAAAATGTTGATGGCTGAATAGAAAGAATGCTTTCTGATATTTCGGATTGCGATCGTAATGTAATTCCGTATCATATTATTAAAGATTAATCACTTGGGATAGGACGCGCCTCAATACTTAGACTTATATCTTAAACACAAGATGTTGTTGGTTAGACGCTAATTATTTAACAAAAGTTACAGCACCCTTAAAATTTCAATTTGGAAACTCAAGTATTATTCCAAACCAGAACTGGATAGATTTTATTCATCTCGCAGTGTCTTTGTTGGATTTAATAATGCAGTATAAATTGTTTTCTGACCTACGGCCAACAAGGCAATCGTAATCATGGCCGCCACGGAGATGGAAAGACTGATTAAACTGAGCTTTAAGTAATATTCCCAAATAGAGTCCATTAACCAATTAGCCACTAAATAGCCCAAGGTGCTTCCAATCAATGTGGCTATGCCTAAATTAATAATGAACTCCAGGTTGATGACTCCCGCAATATTTGCTACCGAAGCACCCAATACTTTACGCACCCCTATCTCCTTCATTTTCTTTTCGATGTTTAAAGACACCAGTGTGAACAAGCCAATACCGGTCATTAACGCGGCAAACATTCCAAGGAAACCGAACATCACCGATACATTTTTGTTTATTTCATTCGATTCGCTCATCTCCTCGTCAATCATTTGTCCTCCATATAGGGTATTAGGAAAGACTTCTTTCCACTTCTTTTCCATAAACTCATTAACAGATGCTATTTTCTTTGGATCTGTCTTAACAACCAACTGTTGATATTTGACAGGTGCAACATATCGGATCATAAGAGGCTGAATCGGCTCCCAAAGAGCACGCGCAAATACATTTTTAGCCACACCCACCACATATAGTTGAGTTGTATCCATCCACACCAAACGCTTACCAATCGGATTATCGGTCCACCCATACTGTTTTACCAATTCTTCAGTAACAATAACCGACTCTTTTCTATCCGTCTCGGAATCCTTTAAAAATTTTCTACCCGAAAGAAGCGTCATGTCCATGGCCTCAAAATAATTGTCACCCACTTCCATAATATCTACTTCTCGCTCTACGGCTTCATACTTTACAGGATCATTGTAAAAATTAAATGGCACATGATGACGAGAACCGGCAATCACTTCAATGTCTTTATTCGAAGCCAACGCATTCCGATAGGTGTTAAAAGAACCTTCGTTATTCACAAATGCAGAAATTACACCATGCGTAGCGAAGCCTAGATCATAGTCGCGCTGATAGTTGCCGTTTTGATAAAAAGCAACACCCATGATGATAGCCAAAAGGGAAATCACAAATTGACCGCCCAATAAAATCCGCGTGAACCAATTGGTACCCCCAAATCTTGCTTTGCCTTTCAAAATACTTACCGGCTCAAAAGAAGTGATGTAGAACGAAGGGTATGAACCCGCGATGAATGCGGTTATAAATAACAGCGCGACAATGAATAACAAGAGTCCAATATTCTCAGCGTAACTTAAATTCAACTCCAGCCAGGGCCACATAGCATCATAAGTGGGTACTAGCCATTCTGCCATTAACAAGCCCGCTATCAGGCCAAGAAAACAAAGCACCAAATTCTCACCGAGAAATTGGGCAATCAGCTGTTTGCGCATCCCACCCAGTACTTTCCGTATTCCAATCTCTTTAAGCCTTCTGCTGGATATGGCAATGGAAGTGTTGGTGAAGTTAAAACACGCCAGTAATAAAAGTAACATCGACATGATCGCGGGAACAGTTATTGCCTCATCGGGTATACCTCCACCTAAGTAGTCGCTGTCCATGCGTGGATTAGCCCGGTTACGCTTCATCATGCCATCGAAATTCTCCAAATAGTATTCGCTTATCTTGAAATCCTCACGCGCTTTATTCTGTGGTTCTACATATTGTTGCAATTGTTTGGTGACAAGAGCAACCTGTGAAGGGTCATCAATCTTCAGAAAGAGAACATGCGACCATCTTTTCCAACTTGTTTCGTTGAGATCAGCCTCAAGATTAACATCCCAGAAATTATCGAAGAGCGTAATCACATCAAACCCCAGGCTTGAGTTGAGTGGTGGTTTGGTGAATACTCCTCCTATCTCAAATTCCTTTGGCCTGCGGACACCATCTTTGCCTAAAACAATTTGCGTAAGCATTTGCCCCACAACATCTTCTTTATTAAAATACTTTTTGGCTACTTTATCGCTAATGAATATTTTTCCTTTATCATAAAAATTAGCGAACGATCCATGTTTGAGTTCGTAAGTAAATAATTCGAAGAAGGCAGAATCTGCATAGACAATCTGATCGCCAAATACTTCGTCACCAATGCGCATATCACAATACGAAGACATGTAACGAACTGTCTTATTGACATCTTTAAAATTCTGTTTAATGTAATTCGCCAAGGGCATAGGTGCCATGCCGTAGCGATCGCGTTTGCCTTGAAACTCCCGCCAAAACTGTACGCGGTAAATTTTATCTGCATTCACATGACCCTTGTCCCAGTTGGCACTATATTCCCAGTTCAGGTAGGCGGTAATACAACAGGCAATGGCGATGCCCATGCCAAACACATTGATGAGAATAAACAGCTTGTTTTTCATCAAGCTGCGGAAGGTAATGAGGAGATAATTTTTTAGCATGAAGGAAAGGTTAAGTCTATTAGACGCGAGAAAAAATTAATCGTTGCATGCGGGCCAATAAATATGCCAGCAGAAATAAAATTGGTATGCAGCCTAAAAAATGAATTTTAGGCTTTTACCCTCTTGGAACTTGTCCACTTCTGAACACCTATCGTTCATTTTTATTTCACTCAGACAGCCTAAGCAACCCAAAATAAAATGATAAGAGCAATCAAAAAGCCGATCAGCAATACGCTGATGACAATGGGCAGATGAAATTGAATGTATGCTTTAAGTTCTTCCGACTTCTTGGTTTCTCTTCTTGGTTTCGCAAAGGCAACTGGCCGGCTGACCTGAATTGAGAGTGCAAAATTATAGATAGTGAAAAATAACGTAGCAACGGCCAATCCCAAAAAAATCACGATAAAAAAACGGCCTACCGCATGGAACAATGCCAGTACAAACACAAAAAACAGAAATGCACCGGCAAAGTATTTTGCTCTTTGTAGAATTTTTTTCGGGTCACTTTTTTGGAGCATTGAGGTTTAGCTCAGCAAACCTACTTTTTTTCAGTTTAGGAATAAATCTCACCCCGATACAGTTATCGTGAGTACCTGCGAAGGAAGTGAGTGGCGCGAAGCGATCCCCAATATAATGGGATTGCTTCGCCCAGGCACACATCCAACGCAGTCGCTCGCAAATGTCGTATGGTTAATTTATTACATCAGTTACTAAACTTATTCAAAACTTCGTGTATCATTGGGTTGATAAACATAGCGGAAAGTGTAGTAGCGATCAAGATCGGTCAAATTATTGACAGTGGCAGGTGCTCCTTTATAGTAGCTTAAGATTTCCATCTTAGCATACCGATTATCATTTGTTTTAATTAAAATTATTTGACCAGCAAGTGGAGCAACGATGGTTGAAGTGTTGCTTCCAGAATTAAACCACCAGTTATTTGTAGTTGTCGTTACTCCCGTCACAAATGGGCTGCTTGAAATTGCAAAAGCATTGTTTGCGCTATTGTCCAAAATATATCCAGTTTCAGGGGCCTCTTTCAATTCATCAAAAATCCCTTTCTGCACGATGGTTCCTGCACTTCCAGGGCCACTTGTTCCACCATTCAAAATAATAGAAGTAGCACGGAAGCCAATATCCCATTTAGTAGTAGCACTATCCGCGTTAGCTACAATTTGACCTGTCTTAAAGCTAAACAGAGTGTACTTCTTTTTTTGAGCAGGTCTTGTTGGAGGGCCTGGAATTGGACCAAATACAAGAGGAGCGTAATCTGCGTCTAAATCATTGTATGTCACTGAAACCACCGGCTCCGGTGACGGATCATCTTTGCAGCTTGATAAAGCAAATGCACTAAACGCTATCAGCGCAATTGAGAAAATAGGTCTAAGAGAATTCATAAACATTAGATTATTGGTTAATTGATTTATTTTTAGAAAATGAATAAGAGATACTGCCATACATTAATCTTCCGGGAAGATTAGGAATGAAGATAGGCTCGGTATGATCGAACAGGTTGTCAATACCCAACTGAAATCGCAACCCTTGTTTAATGCTTTTTGCAACCGATGCATTGACCAATGCATATCCTTTCACAAAGTCATCGTACTTGTCAAGGATGGAATTGCTATTGCGGTCAGATGGTGGTATAGTCTCGCCCTGGATATTACCACGAATATCTCCAATACCATACTTACCCCGATAGATTACCCTGAGACTGGCCTCTAGCCCTTTTGTCTTATCCTGATAAAATAGTTTGAAGTTCCCCATATGGCGAGACCGGTTATAGAGGCCAAAATATTCATTGGGCTTTAGTCGTTTGGTGACAAGAGTTACAGGGTCCCGATAAAAAACTTCTCCGTCACGAACAGATTGTGCAACGTCTTTATCTTTTGCATACAATAATTGATAGCCTAAGGAGAGACTTAATTTCGGTAATAATGGATAAGTAAAGTTAGACTCTAAGCCTTGCGTATAAGCTCTGACAATATTGCGGTAGCTGTAAATACTCTGACCGGAAGTAGTTATTGCTACCGCCTGTGTTTCGATGAGATTGTCAATGCTGTTGTGAAATAAATTGATATCCATGATTAATGAATGAACTAAATCGACATGCGCCCCTATGTTGATAGCCGTGGATCTTTCAGCTTTGAGCTTGCCAATCAGTGCCGGATCATATAAATAAGATTGAATTTGGCCTTGCGCCTCAAGCTCGGCTAGCCGAGGGCCGGCTACTTCGGTGCCCAACACACTGTAGCCACCCGCAGCGGAGTTAGTAAAATTGAAATACAACTGGCGGAAGTCAGGAGATTTAAATCCAACTCCCAACGAACCCTTAAGGGTTATCTTTTTATTCACTTCAAACCGTGAAGAAAGTTTGGGGCTGAATTGCGATCCATACACACTGTTATGATCATACCTTCCTCCTGCAATTATACTTAGCTTTTCAACAGGTAACCATTCGTGTTGAAAAAATGCGTACGAGGTTTGCTGCTTACGCTTGACTTCGTCACCATAGCGTGAAGTTTGAACGGACTCCTGGATATGCCCCGCACCCATGGTGAGAATATTTTTCTCATTAAAGTAATACTCTCCATTGAGCTCAGGTCGGGCAAATGTTTGCATGAAATCATCATTGTAATACGGACTGCCATCCGATTCGAGATTGAGAAGCGTTGCTGTTTTATAATGTGTTGCATAGAATCGCGCTGTCATCTTAAACTGGTTGGAAAACCGGTGAACCAGAACAGGATTGATGTTCATGTCCTCGCTACTTCCAGTACCAGAAGTTCGCACTTGCCCGTTGGTGGGTGTAGTCACTTCAAAATTAAAATGCTGCTTCTCATCGAAATAACGCCCCGAAATACTCAAATCTGTTTTGGGAGAAAATTTGTACGTCAGCTTGGAGTTGAGCGTATAGTTGGAAAAGGGCGAAACGGTCTTACCAAAATTTTGTGGAGAAAGATCATAACCATTTGTACTGTAACGATTGGCAAAAATATAAATTCCAAATTTATCCTTGGTCAGGTTGAGGTCACCTGTCAGATCAAGTGTGTTATTAGTGCCATATCTAGATGAAAGATTACCTCGCGTGCCGGTTGGTCTTTCTGTAATTATATTGATCACACCTGCCAGCGCATCTGACCCATACAAACTGGAAGAGGGCCCTTTTACAATTTCAATTTGTTTAATGTTTCCTACCGCAATGCGGCTGAGTTCTAAAGAACCCGTATAGCGCCCAATGATAGGTTCACCATCAATAAGAATCAACGTATAGTCAGGATTAAATCCCTGTACCTGGATGCCATTGCCTTGCGCATTGATCTGAGGTACTACCACGAGCCCGGTTTGCTCGCTGAGTACATCATTAAGTCGAAGCGAACCCATGGTTTTAATTTGACCTTTGGACACCAAAGAAACAGGCATAGGCAAAGCGCCCATCGTTCGTTCATTACGGGTGGCGGTTACAATTACATCTTCCAATTGTTTTGTCGCAAGAGAATCATTGACCTCCTGAGCCAGTACGATGTGGGTGAAAAAAAACAGAAAACCGGTTAAGCGGATCACGGACGCAAAGATTGAATAGCCTGACTACATAAAATACCCAAATAGGTATAATTAATGCCCTTTTCATCAAAACTCATACTCATCTAACTATTTTGGTACTTTTGGAACTAAAGATGGGTAATCGGGTTATTTAAAACGATGACAATTGTCATTTTTAGTTATGGAAACTGTTCAATCAAATTCAATGAATAAAATAAATACCCAAAAAAGTGATTTTAAGGTATTGTTCGAACAAGAGGATTTGTCTCTTGTCCGAGTCGAAAACACCTCTTCGGATTCTGAAATCAAACAGAGTTTGCTTCGCAAGAGCATTATTCACTTTTACTTCTGCCTCGAAGGAAGCGCGACTTTCGAGTTTAGCCCTCAATACAGCCGCGAAATACAAAAGCAACGGAACTTTTTCTTTTATAACCCTGAAAAAGATTTACCTTTTGCTTTGAAGTTATCTCCACAGGCCAGAATGGTCTTCCTTACTATTTCGTTAGCAGGGGTTCATAAACTCTTTGTTCATGATTCGTTGCCTTTTTTAAAGGGAGAAAATGTGAATCGTAAGTTTTATGACGAGCGTGAGATACCGTCTTATCTCCACATTATTCTTAATCAACTCTTCAATAATGTTCACCTTAGTGAAAGTGCAGAGAAGCTATACTATCAGAGCAAAGCAATGGAACTGTTGAGCTTATATCTTTCCGATAAAAAACCAGACACCGAGAGTTGCCCTTTCCTGAATGATGAGGAGACCGTCCGAAAAATAAAACACGCCAAAGAGTATCTGTTAAAAAATATTGACTCCCCTCCCAGTCTAAAAGAGTTGGCAAAATTCGCTGGGCTGAATGAATACCAATTGAAAGTTGGCTTTAAAGAAATTTATGGCAATACCGTTTTTGGATTCCTCCTTGATCATCGGCTGGACCACGCCAGAGTGCTGCTCGATTCTGCCAAGTTTCAGGTAAATGAAGTGGCGTATCAGGTGGGTTATACAAACCCAAGTCATTTCATTGCTGCCTTTCGAAAGAAATTCGGAATCACCCCTAAGAAGTACTTAATGAATTTTAAAAAGTAGGTTGGTTTTCGGCAACCTCTTATTTCATTTTATATCCGACTGTGAAAAAGAAGGTTCTTCCATCGGCAGGTAAGACGCCTGGACCTGGATATCCACCTGACCTGCGGGTAAAATAATTTTTGTCAGACAGGTTATTCACACCACCTTTAATGGATACACCCGACTTGTGCCTATACCCAATAGTAAGATCTAAAATACCATAAGAAGGAACTAACCCGTTTTGGCCATTCACAGTGGCATCCACTGTATTGTTGGCATCGGTAAATAATTCATCAGTGTAGCTGTATTGAATGGTCGAAGAGAATGATTTGAATCCATAGGTCAGTCCAGCACGTAAGATATTTTCAGGGGCATATTCAACATTTTTGTTTTTATAATTTGTTTCGTTCAGTGCGTTATTAACAACGGTAACTATCTTGAAATCATTGTACCGAGCCCGATTATAGGCGTAGGAAGCAAAGACGCTAACTTCTCCCCATCTCTTTTCTAATCCTGTAGCTTTCGTAATGCTATACTCTCCAAACGCCTCAACTCCATTGGATGTGCTGCTACCCACATTTGTGCGCAAATTGTAAAAAGATCCATCAATCCGTTGTTGCTTGATCGTGCCCACACGGTTATCATAACGCAATTGAAACGCGCTTATATCAAACAAAAAAAATTCCTTAATATTTCCGCGATAACCTAAATCCATATTAAGGCCTTGTGCATCGCTAAGATTAGGATCAATAACATCAGTTGTAGGGGGTGTTGTGAGGTCAGCAAATTGCACCGGCCTGTACGATTGAGTTGCGTTAGTATAGAGTTTGGTAGTCCTTGTAACTGCATATTCCAATCCAAGCCCCCCTATTAAAAAGCCCCGGCTACGTTGTTGATCCTGGAGATAGACAGGATTGCCATTCACCACACCGCTAAACCCGCTGGCCTCAGCTTCAATGTATTCATAGCGTAGACCCGGAATCAGGATTAATTTTTCAGAAATGCCAAACAAATTCTCAGCAAAAACAGCAATATTTTTACTAGCATAATCAATGTCGCTCGTCCATCCTGTTCCTGGCTCCCTTGTAAGATCGCAATCTGTTCCTGTGCTGCCCTTACCTCCCCTATACCGAAGTGTACTACCTTCATATAAACGAAGTCCCGCACTGAAGCTATGTCCAAGTCGACCCATATTATAATGATGTAGATAGCGCGCTTCTAAACCGTAGTTGCGGTAATTGTCAGTATCAATAGTTCTGGGATTATAATTACCGGTAGCCGGATTAATTGCATCAGGAATAATAATTCCTCCGTTGGGGAAAAAACCAATGCTATTCCGGTCTCCTGAAATAGAAAATAATTTTACATTCAGACGATTATTATCATTGAACTTGTAATCCCCAGTGATTGCGGTGGTTTGCCATGTCAGGTCAAACCAATTGCGGCTTCGCACACTTTGACGAGGATTCTCATTGAACTGCAAATCAGTAAGCCCGCCAGGTTGTTGACTTATGGAATTCCATCGGGTAAATTCGGTGGTTAGATCAAATTTACTTGAAACATGATAGGTGATACTACCGGAACCAGTGTTGCTCTTGTACTCATTATTATCTCTCCAACCTTCAGCGCTACGATGATCAAAAAATGCATAGTAGTTTACCTTTTTGGTTTTACCCCCAACCGCATTGTATGAATTAATAAGTCCATTACTACCTAAGGTTTGAAATGTCTCAACCTGAAAAGGTTTAGTGAACTCACTTCCGTTCTTCAAAATGTAATTCACCATTCCTCCAATTTGAGGCCCATATTGAAGGGCACCATGGCCTCTTACAAATTCGATGCGTTGCACCGACTGAAGTTGAGGGTTGTAATATGCTTCCGGATAGCCATAGGGATCAGCAGCAATATCATAGCCGTTTTGCCTGACATTAAATTCCCACGAACGGTTAGGACTTAATCCTCTTGAGGCCATATTGATTTGAATACCACTACTTTCATTCTCCCAGATGAAGATCCCTGGCACTTTTGCCATCACTTGCCGCATGGTGTTGGTGACTACATTGCCTTGGACATTATCCAACACTATCAAGGCACTCTTCTTTCCAGCATAAATATTAGTGCCTACTATTTCGGGTAACTGGTGGATATCCGATTTGCTCATTTGGCCTACAATCGTGATTTCTGAAAGTACTTTAGTAACGATGGTATCCTGATTTTGGGCCTTTATTTCATTGACCATCAATAAACTAACTATGAAGAGTAGGAATCTAGGGGTCATATTATTCTTATTTAGACTTAATATAAATAGAATGCAAATATAGAGACATGCCCCTAAACTCAAAATGAGTTCAACAATTAAATAAAGAAATGATCTGATCTATGTGATCGCTACCTTCTGCGGGATGGGTTCCTTCTGGGTGAGGATCCAAACAACATTCCAAATACACCCCGAACAAGCTCTCTGCCAATCTGTTTGGTTACAGGTGAAGACATCACTTCTTCCAATGTACTTTTCTCCTGTTTCACTGACCTACTGGAAGATTTTTCAGAAGCGGAAGGCCTTGCTTCTTCCTTTTCCTCTTCATTTTTTTGAATTCGTTCATTCAAAAGTTCATAAGCGCTTTTAGGATCAATAGCATCCTTATATTTTTTATAAAACGGTGAGGCATTTAAAAGGCCATTATACTCCTCCTGACTTAAAGGTCCCATAACAGATGCCGGTGGGGCAAGATGTGTCACCACGGTCTCCGTAGGGATTCCTTTCTCATTAAGTACAGTAATGAAAGCCTGACCTATTCCCAACTGGGTAAATTGCTTTTCCATGTCGTAAAACTCCGAATTTGGAAAAGTCTTCACAGTTTGCTTCAGTGCTTGAACATCATTGGGAGTAAAAGCACGAATGACATGATGCACTCGGTTACCTAATTGTGCTAATACATTGGGAGGAACATCTTGGGTGAGCTGGGTACAAAAGAAAATACCTACTCCCTTGGAACGGATCAATCGAATAACTTGCTCAATTTGATCCATAAATGCTTTGGGAGCATCTTTGAAAAGTAGGTGAGCCTCATCCAGAAAGAAAACCAATTTTGGTTTATCCAAATCCCCTGCTTCAGGCAGCTTTTGATAGATTTCTGCCAATAAGGCAAGCATGAAGGTCGAGAAAATCATGGGTTGACTTTGCACATCTGCTACATTCAACAAGCTAATAACTCCTCGCCCATCTACTTTATCAAACAAATCTTCAATGTCAAATGAAGTCTCTCCAAAGATTTGACCTACTCCTTGCTGTTCGATGGCGACAATCTTCCGAAGAATTGTGCTTGCCGTTGCCGGAGATATCTTTCCGTAATCATTCTTTATCTCAGCAGCGCCTTCGCCTTCAGAAAGATAATTAAGCACTTTCTTTAAGTCATTTAAGTCTACAATGGGTAACTTCTTATCATCTGCATACTTAAACAAGATCATCACTACACCAGATTGCACCTCGTTCAGTTCTAAAATTTTACTCAACAATACTGGACCAAACTCTGTTACGGTAGCTCGCATTTGGGCGCCCAGCTTTCCACTTAAGGAATAGATTTCTACAGGGAAAGCCGCTGGTGTATACGCATAGCCCAATGCTTTTGAACGCTCATTAATTTTATCATTAGCCGTGGCCTCCTTAGCCATTCCGGAAATATCTCCTTTCATATCAGGCATAAAGACAGAGACACCTGCTGCAGAAAGTTGCTCTGCAATGAGTTGCAGCGTTCTTGTTTTACCAGAGCCTGTAGCTCCTGTAACGAGTCCATGTCGGCTCATCATGCGAAGTGGCAGAGACACCTTTGCTTCGGCAACAATTTCGCCTTCCAGGATACCCGCACCTAAATAAATAGATGCACCTGATGTAGTGTAAGATGTAGTAATGGCAGAAATAAAACTTTCTTTTGACATTGGAATAGTATTTTTACGCTAATTGCTAAATCTGGAGGTTTTTTTCTTCATAAACAATCTGTTTAAAGATTGTCAATTACCAGATCATTATGCTAAATATAAAAAAAATGACCCGATTGATTTCGAGTCATTTTTCAAAAGCAACTTATGATGTTAACTATTTTTTCTCTTCAAAATTTTGGAAAGTATATAGAAAGCCCAAAGAGAAAGCCTGGCTCAACTGTACTTGTGTATCCTGGTCATAGTCGTAGATAAGAAACCCTCCTAAATTAACATTAATAAATTTATTGACTTTAGCGGTAAGGGCTAAATCAAACCGATGATCAATTTTCTTTCCTTCCAAAGTTTCATAGTTGGCAAATACAACATACCGCCATTTAAGATTGATGTTTTCAGCTATGTCCTTGTTGAATTCAGCCAGCATCTGAAAAGCAAGCCATTCGTAACGGGCAGTTTTTGAAGGATCAACACCAAATGGCTTCAGGTCTGTTGGGGTCACAAATCTTTGTCCGTCATTTACTATTGTTACACGAGGGGCAAAGGGGGCCAATCTTACTTTAAAGTAGCTGACCGGATGGTATTCAAAACCATAGGCAACGGTGATAAATGCCGGTGCCGCGAAATCTGAAATAAGAATGCTTTGTTCTACACCGAAAGCGTCTTTTTCGTATTTGTATCCTTTCGAAAACTGGGTTAATAAGTTGGCAGAAAGAAACATATCCCACTTGTCATTTAAGCTATATCCATATTTTGTATCCAGAAATATCCTGTCAATTGTCTTCCTGAACCCTTGCCCCTGGTTATTGACAAATCCATAGGTAAGGCCTATTTCATTATCCCAGGAGGTTTTCTCCTTTTTATAGTTAGCCTTGTAATTAAGAAAAGAGGTAAGGCCAATAGAATTTACACCACCTGCTTTCCAGTTGTCGGAAAAAGAAGCTTGGTTAATATTGAGACCCATTTTAAAAGCTTTTTTCCAATAGGAGGTAGAGTCAGGTTTAATTACCTGTGCTAACAAATCGGAAGTCGTGGAGGAAAAAATTAAGGCAAAACACAGGAGACAGAGGACAAACAGTTTTTTCATTGCTTTTAGGTTTTGGGGAACAAAACTATTCATTAATTCCCAAAAACAACTAAAATCAGATGTTATTCATCCTTATTTCGTCCAAAGAAACTTCAGTTAAAGGCTTTGTAATAAACTTGATAACATGATTGTTATTCACAATTTTATCGATATCCCGCTTATTATCAGAGCTTGAAAGGATGATAATCTTGCACTTATTCTTTACCAATTCACTGAACTTATCGAACTCATACAAAAAAACAAATCCATCAACAATGGGCATATTGATATCCAGAAAGATAATGTTTGGAAGCTCTGCAGGCTTATCCTGATTCTCTTTTAGATAGTCCAATGCTCCCTTTCCAGAGCTCTTCACCTCCACCCGGGGAGCAAATTTCGTGATTTCAATGATTCGTTTACTGATAAAGTTATCAGTATCGTTGTCATCAACTAACATTACTATATCTGCCATCTTAACTGTCGTCTCCATCAAACTCGATAATCGTTAACTATTTTTCTTTGAACCCAAATCTCCCAAAAGTATGGTTTTTAAGAACAACCGAAACTCAACTCTACTGGTAAAACATCAGAGGTAAGTTTTTTGTTAAAAATGCAGAAAAAGGGAGGTTACTTTTGTAGAATCCTCAGTTTTTCACCCACGGTAAGGGAAAAGTCTTTTTTATTATTCCAGTCCATCAATTCTTTTATCGTCACTTCGTACTGCCGGGCAACGCTATATAAAGTATCGCTAGATCTAACTTCGTGCACCTTTACGGAATCTCTCCGGTTATTGTTTGATTCAATTGAAGAAACTGCACCAATTGGAGTCATTTTTAAGACTTGCCCAGGTTTCAAACTATCTTGGATACTCAAGTCATTCCATGATAGCAAATCTATAATGTTTATGTTATGTGTCTTAGCAATGGCGTAAAGTGTCTCTCCTTGCTGTACCGTATGCATTGCAAGTGTATCTTTATCCACACTTACTTCGACACGAACCGGTTCAATCAGCCGGGTAGTTGGAATTTTGATAGTAACCTCATCTAAATCCTTTGGTGTTTTAATATACCAGTCAAACGTTTCATCACTTTCGACTTCAGCCACATCTGATTCTGGCGCGATTTCAACTTCACGATCATTGGGCTTCTTTGCATTTAGCCACAGGGTCGACCCAGGTACCACTACCGCGACTGATGCAAGTCGATTATAGTTTTTTAACTTTTTGATTTTTACGCCATACTGCTGACTAATAGACCAAAGAGTTTCTCCGTATTTGACTTTATGAAAATCCTGTGCAGCTTTTGCCTTCTTCTTTCCTAACAAGTACAACTCGCCTGATTCAATTGGATGGTCTATCTCTACGTCATTGAATTTCATGAATTCCATAAGAGAGACATTGGCCCTGCTTGCTAATCCAGCAACCGTCTCTCCCTTACGAGCACGGACAGCAATTATACCATTGATCTCCATTTTGTCATCATTTTCTTCTTTCCTGGAGATTGGCTCGGCCTTGGATGCTTTGGAGGAAGCCAGCACCAAGGTATTAAAGTCTTCATCTGATTTTCCAGTGGGTATAAGCACTGTATAAAGTTTGTCATTTGGAATAGACTCACTTTTTAACCATTTATTGTACTCTTTAAGTGTACTCGCTTCTGTCGAAAATTCTGCTGCTATCTCTTGCAATGACATTCCGGATTGAGTTGGATAAGAAATGACTTTTAATTTAGCCTCTCCGCTCAACGCGTTCTCAAAAGCAATCTTGTGTGCTAAGAATTTTTTGACGTACCAATAGGTATCGGAGGTAATTTCCATGTGTCGGGCTCCATTTTGCAAATCTCCCACAGATCTGCTTACACCTCCTGCACCCATTTGATAGGATTGTAAAGCATAAATCCAGTTGTTAAACTGAAAATTATTCTTCTTCAAATACTTCGCTGCCCCTCGCGTTGCCGATATCAGGTTCATCCGCTCGTCTACCTGTTTATCAATTCGCATTCCCATTTCCAGAGCTGTAAAATCCTTAAATTGCCAGAAGCCCACCGCATTGGAAACAGAAACTGCATCGGATATAAGTGCACTTTCCTGCAATGACAAGTACTTAAAATCATCAGGCACTCTCTCCTCTTCAAAAATTTTCTCAATGATAGGGAAATAAGTTTTAGCACGCTCAACTTTGATTTCAAAGTAACGAGGGTGTTGGGTAAGGGCGTCCACATCTTTTTGAATCTCGCGTTTAGCATCATCCCTTATCGTAAGGGTCATGCCTGCAAAACTCATTTTATGGGGCACTTCGGGAGTCTGGCCAAATGAGGCAGCAACTCCAAAAAAGAATAGTGCAGCTGCAAAAAATCTCATGCTCAACAAAGATAGTAAAACTTGCAGTTAGATTCTTACCTGAGGCGTGTTTAAACCTTCCGCATGACCATGATACCATCTCGTATTGGCATCAATACATTTTCTACCCGCTTGTCATCTTGTACCTTCCGGTTAAAAGACATAATAGCGCGCGTATCCTTATCGGGCTTAGGGTCAAGAACTTTACCACTCCAAAGAACATTGTCAGCAAGGATATACCCCCCTGCAGAAACTTTATCAATTACCAAATCAAAATAGATCGAATAGCTTTCCTTGTCTGCATCAATAAATACCAAATCAAAAGTCTGATTTAGAAGAGGAATAATTTTGCGCGCATCCCCAATCCTATAATCAATTTGCTCATCCAATCCTGATTCTTTAAAATAGTATCGTACTTGTTTCTCCAATTCTTCATTACTATCAAGCGTAATCAGTTTCCCTTCTTCGGAGAGTCCTTCGGCAAGGCATAAAGCAGAGTATCCTGTATAGGTGCCAATCTCTAAAATAGTTTTTGGCTTACCCATTTTGCTGATCATTGAAAGCAACCTGCCCTGAAGGTGCCCAGAAAGCATTCTTGGCATTAGTACGTTGGCATGTGTCTCTCTGCTTATCTTTTTCAGAAGGGCAGACTCTTCAGCACTAAAGCTTTCGCAATATTCAACTATGGCTTTATCAAGGAATTCCACTTAAGATTTAGGTTCCATGAATAAATAACTAAGCTTTTTCTCTTCAAACATTTCACCGGCCAAATCCATCAACTTTACGGAAGATGTATTTCTTACCCGCTCAAAAATCTCTTCCAGTGAATCCACTCGGCCAAGGTCCAGTAGATTGCGGGCCATCATCATCATAAAACTAATGTTGTTCTCTTCAGCCATAGCAATTTGCCCCATGATCTGCTCTTTAGAAGCCGCCAATTGCTTTTTCCCTAATGGCTCTTCTCGCATTTTTTTTAATTCCAGATGCACAAGATCAATACTCTTTCTCATTTGAGCGGGCTCCGTGCCAAACGAAATTACAAATAACCCTGTGTCGGTATAGGGAATAAATTGTGCTGCCACAGAATAAACGTAGCCTTTCTTTTCACGGAGTACCATATTCAGTCGTGAGTTCATTCCGGCACCGCCAAGAATATTCGTGAGCATATAAAAAGATCCACGCTTCTCGTCCGAAAATTTATAGGCTGTTCTTCCAATCGCACATCGGGCTTGCTTCACATTTCGTTTCAATGTGGACTCCTTTGGCGTATAGCCCCTAAAACTTGTACGGATTTTTCGCGATACCATTTTAGGAATATGGCCCATGTATTTTTCTGCCAGCTTAACCACTTGCTCCATTTTCACATTCCCCACAGAAGAAAATATAATCTTCCGTGTATCCATATGTTCTTTTACAAATTGCCGGAAATCTTTTCTTTTGAATGATTTAATGGTTTTCTCGCGGCCCAGTATATTCATCCCCAATGAATGCCCCGCAAATACAACACCATCAAATTCATCCTGCAAAGAATCTTCGGGGTCATCGAAGTACATTGACATCTCTTCCAGAATAACATGACGCTCTCGCTCAATCTGACTTACCGGAAATACAGAGTCAAATGTAATGTCAGTTAACAGATCGACAGCTCGCTCAAAATATTCATTACGGAGGGAAGCATAGAACAATATCTTTTCTTTATCCGTGTAGGCGTTGAGTTCACCGCCTAGCGATTCAAGACGATTGAGAATATGAAATGCTTTCCGCTTTCGTGTGCCTTTAAAAGCCATGTGCTCCCAAAAATGAGCAATCCCTTGATTTGCAGGCTTCTCGTCACGGCTGCCAATATCTAGCATGATACCACAATGAACAATTTTAGTAGTTGTAATTCGGTTATGAATAACACGGATGCCATTCTTGAGTGTGTAGATTTCGTAGTCTCTCATATAAATTCGTAAGCAAAATTAGCAATTCTATCACCCATTTGGGTGAATACTTATCACTACGCACAAGTCCCATCAACGAACGAAGTTGACCGTTAACGGGCAAGGCTATTGACTTGATTACTTCTTTTTTCTTAAAATAGCAGTAAATAATTGGCACCACTCTTGTAAATGCAATGACACTATGGAAACCCAAAAAGTAAAAACCTGCTTCACCATCACCTTCACCGATGAGCAATATCATCACGCTGTTGCTTATGTAGAAGACATGAAACGGCATAAGGCACGCGTGTTTTGGAGAGGAAAAGAAGGAAAATCGGATGACGAATTGGTTGTAGAGCAAATTGCTCATCGTATCCTATCCGGATTTTACAACACAGACCCTTACAATGCCAGCCGACACATTGTAAGAATGGACAGCATGAATGCGGCCTAGTTTTCTGTAAAAAGATTTTCCAAAGCTTTGATCGTCTCTTTTTGGAGAAACGATCAAAGCTTTTTTATTTACAGTTGCTGATACCGATATTTGTCAATTGTATGGTCGAGACACCTTACATACCTCTCAATAACTAATGGAATTTGTTAAAACGACTATCGAGATAGCAGGTCTTAAGGTCATGGAACCTGTTACGGCAGCGACCGATCTCCTGGTCTCAGCAGTTTGTCTTTATGCTTTCTTTAAACTAAAAAATGCAAAAAGTAAGTCTCCTACCGTAAGGCTTTTTAGCTACTATTTTCTTACGATAGCCATGGCTACGCTTTATGGAGGCCTTATCGGGCATGCCTTCCTTTATCTTTTATCTTTTAGTTGGAAGGTTCCGGGATGGCTCATCAGCATGGCTTCCATTGCACTCATTGAGCGGGCAGCCATCAGTCATGCGCAACCTTTGCTTAAACCCAGTATTGGTAAATTTTTTGCAACCTTGAATATTGTTGAGTTATTGACCCTAACTACTGTGGTACTTCTTACGCTGAACTTCTTTTTTGTAGAAGCACATGCCGCCTATGGACTGTTGATTGTTGTATTTTCATTTGAGCTATACGTGTATAGAAAAACGAAAGCTGAAGGGAGTCGATTACTATTGATCGCAGTACTAATTTCTGCTATAGCTGCTACGGTTCATTTGACCCAACTAACAATCAATCCATGGTTTAATCATTTAGATTTCAGTCATGTCTTAATGGCAATTGCTGCTTACGTGTTCTACCTCGGAGCTAAGAGAATTAATGAGGCCGCAACGTACTAAACTCGTTCAAGGACTTTTTCAATCAACGACTCTATGATTTTATTAGGATCTCTTGAGAATTTGTTCTTTACGCGGTTGGCAATAATTGCGTTTACACTCAATGCCTCGTGGCCTAGCAGACGCGCCAGGGCATAATAACCAGCAGTCTCCATCTCAAAATTGGTGAGCCAGAAATCACCTTTATGATAATAGTTAAGCTCCTCCATCAAACGAGGAAAGCGAATGGGTATTCGAAGTTCACGTCCCTGCGGTGCATAAAATCCAGGACACGTAACGGTATTTCCGGAAACCATATCAAAGCCAATCCGTTTTCGAAGTGTATCACCACCTTTGACTACATAAGGCATGAACGGTAGACCTGCTTTCTTTTGTAAATCATGGGCCACGCCTGTCTCGAAGTCGTCCATGGGCAGGTCATAGAAGTTCATCAGGTTGTCCAAACCCACTGCGTAATCAGTAGCAAGATGAGTGCCTATCGCAACATCCTCTTGCAAAGCACCCGAAGTACCAATCCGAATGATCTTTAATTTTCTCTTCCTTGGTTTAGGCTCTCGGGTCTTCAGGTCAATGTTCACCAATGCATCGATTTCGGTAAAGAATATTTCAATGTTATCAGTACCTATCCCTGTACTTATCACTGTTATTTTCTTTCCATTAAATCGGCCCACGTGTGTGATAAACTCTCTTTTGTTCATCTCAAATTCCACCTCGTCAAAATACTGACTTACCATATAAACACGGCTCGGATCACCTACGGTAATGATCGTCTCTGAAATATGTTTAGGTAATAAATTCAAATGATAAACGCTACCATCTGGATTAAGAATAAGATCCGTTTCAGAAATCTTTGGCATGCGTCATGTATCTAAATAGTTTCTCAGAATCAAATAGCTTGCTAACTCTTTACCTTTTGAGCTGGATTGCCAAATAAAGTTTCTCCAGCTTTTACAGGTGCAATCACGACAGAGCCTGCACCAATTCTGGCTCCTTTACCAATAGTTACACCGGCTACGATAGTTACACCAGAACCAATAAACACTTCATCTTCGATACTAACACCCGGATTAATAAGGCTTCCCGAACCGACTTGCACAAAATTTCCGACAGTAGCTTCAACCCCAATCATCGCTCTGCTTTGAAGAAGACAATGACTTCCCATCTTAGCACCTGCCGCAATTGTTACACCTTGATCAATAAAATTTCCATGCCCCAAAGCTGCCCTTGCAGAAATGAAAGACTGCTGATGTATGGCATTGACAGGCTGCATGTGCCGCACCTCCTGAATCATGGTGACAATAGCCTTACGAAGCTTGTTATCATCTTCGGCCACAAAAGCCTCGCATTTCTTTCCTATAAGTTTTAAAAATCCGTCATCGTCAGTACTCCCCAGAACGACAACATCATCTATCTCAGTCTGATGCAATTTTTTGTTATCATCCAGAAATCCATAGACAACTACTTTATTGCTCTCAAAAATTTCTTTGGCAGCCCTACCTAAATAACTCGCGCCAAAAATAATTACGGGATTTTCCATCGTTAAAGAATCAAGACCAAAGGTAAAACACAACTTTCAGATTTACTGTTTAGTGTTCTTATTTAGTTTTTTTTAAATAGACTGATAAGCGTTCAATCAATGGATTCTGATAAGAAATAAGGAAAATGAAAAATGGCAAGAACCCTGCTTTATATCTTGAAAGACTTCCAAAATTGGGCGTGGAGAGTGCAAGAAAAATACAGAGTAAAATAGTATAAACAATAACTGAAAGCGTGAGTAGTTTTTGTGGAGAGATTAGAAATATTTTGAGGCGGCTTAATGATGTGATAACTAAAATAAAAATCAAAAAATTCTCTAAAGAGATAATAATTTTCAGCAGGTTATCTGCTTCCCAACCGAAGGGGCGAAAAAGACCCGAGAAAAGAGCCCATGGAGAATTTAATAATATGCTCTGCCAGTTTGCGCTTAAATGATAGTACCCAATCAGATCACTCCTATCCGAGATGGCGGCAAAGGCTTGGTAATTCTCAGCTATTACACCAAGTATCCGGTCCAAATAGAAATTAGGACGAGTTAAACTTATCCCCAACGTAAGTAATAAAAATAACGCCAGCCAGGAAATCAATTTATAGGCAGAAGAAATCTTGAGATAATTAAATCCATAATGGCACACTAATGAGGTCATGACAACAGGTAAGAAAACAGCAAGCCAGTAATATTTCAAATTCCATACAATCCAGAGACATACTAAGACAATGAGAAAGCCAAAAATTGTCCATTTCTCCCCTTTCATTATTTTCAAATAAATCGAGGCTATCATAAACAAAGCTGCCAGACCTATGCTTTCTTTAATAATTCCTGAACTCCAAAAAATGATAGAGGGTAGAAATAGAAACGCAAGAGCCCCTGCGACTTCGGATTGGTCAAAGTACTTAGTCACAACCTTAAATAAATAGAAAGAAGCTAAGAAGGAAATAAAAGAAAACCAAAGTGAGGTAATCCAATAATTGCTCCCAGTAAAAATGGCAAAAACGCTAATCACTTTCACCAGGAAAGTTGTGCGCAACGAACCTTCCTCTGGGGAATCCGCTGTGGGATGCTGAAAAAGAAACTGTACATAATCTCGGGTATTCGAAAAAAAAACATTTGCTAACTCCTGGGCTTCAGAATAAAAATAGAAAGTGTCCCCACCATCATAGTAATATCGATATAACAAACCCAAGCCAATGCCTGCACACAATTTAAGAATGAGTGCCGGCCAAAATACTTTCTGTGCAAAACCGGCCAATGATCGCCACCACCAAAAGGCAATCCCTGCAATGACTAAAAAGTTAAGACAGAGGATGATGAAAGGCACGCTAGCGATTTGGCTTTAGTAATGAAGTACCAATATTACAATTTAAGCAGTTCCTCGGCAGACAAAAATTGTTGTGGAGTTCAATCAATCCCTGAGAATCAAACGAAGACTTGCCGACAAACCCAAGATTATTCCAGGTTCTAATGATTCCATTCTTCTCGCCTGGAATCTGCAAGAGTATCCCTGTCGCTTTATCCAGATAGGAATGGTCATCCATGCTCCTTCCATAGGCAACCAGCAAGGGCACCACAGAATTAATGATCAGATTTTCTATACTTAAACTACCCAGCCGAGCGACTCCTTGATCAGATTTTCTATTGAATTGATAATGGTGCTGCCAATAGGGAGACGGTGAAGTAGAAAATAGCTGCGCAATAGATTTGTAATCTTCCAGCTCCAGAATTTTGGAGAAGAGGCCTTTCTGCTGTAGCAATGCTCCCAATTGCGCTAACCTCACTGTTGGGAAATTGGCAGGTCGAAGACGTAAGAACCTCCATTGAGATTTCTTTAGCATAGTGGCTTCCAGGTTATACTTCTTGCTCAAAATATTGTACTCTCTCTGAAGAAGCTTATAATAATCATCTCCTATTTCAGTATGTAGAAAGCCCGCCTGCCCAAAAAGAATGGCCTCAACCTGAACGGGTTTATCAACATGCTTTAATATGGTTTTGTATGGGACAGATTTAGCCAGTTGCTCAAATGGTTCGTTGTTGACTTTGAATCCAAAATTTCGGGCAAAAAGTTGGTAAGTGGTCTGATCCCAATCGTGAGTATTAACCTTTAAGAGTTCTTCTACCTGCAATGCCTTGGTTTCCAATCGCTGCATTAAGGCTTTATCTAGCATGGAGATTTTAGTCAATTCATCCACTTTATGAAAAGATTTCTCACAGGGAATTGGAGCTGGGTTATTGACCAATTTTTTATACTCTTTAATAAGTCCTTCATCAACGCGACCTTTTAATTCCAGCGTTGGCATGAGAGACTTATCCGAACGATAAACCGGTTTATCATCCTGCCACACCACATGAAGTATAACATTATCATATGCATTATCTACTTCATGATGATGTTCTTCCCAAGCAGAAGATTTGGTGTGAATTTCAACTGCGCCAGCCCAATCTAAATCACCGATCCTAATCTTGGCATTAGAAAAATCAGGACCCGCATGTGTATTTAAATTCCCAGTTTTATAAACCTCAATTTTTTCTCCAGATGAAGTTGTTAAGTCTCGTTTATCGAAATATTGAAACTGCCATATATAGTGGAGAAAGGATTCGTTCATTTTCGATGGCCTCTGTTCTTTTACTTAAAATCGAATTTCAACCGGCTTCTTTTTGGGCCTAATAAATAATGTAACGCCTTGTTGATGTCCTTAAACTTTCGGTTAACCAATAAAAATCCTTAGAAGTTTGGACATCTCATCCTTCATTTTAATGGCTTCCATTTTCGCAGCTTCAGCAAAATCCTCACCGTTTGAAGCATAAATAATAGCCCTTGAAGAGTTGACCAATAAGCCACATTGCTTGTTCATTCCATATTTAGATACCGCCTCAAGATCTCCACCCTGGGCACCCACGCCCGGCACCAAAAAGAAATGATGGGGCGCCAGTTTTCTGATTTCACCAATCTTATCGGCACGTGTGGCACCGACTACATACATAAGTTGATCAGGAGTAGCCCACTTCTGCGATTTCAAAATAACTTCTTCATATAGCTTCCTTCCCTCTTTCGATTCCAATAGTTGGAAATCGGCACTGCCGGTATTAGAAGTATGAGCCAATAAGATTACCCACTTGTTTTTAAATTCTAAAAATGGTTTCACTGAATCCGCTCCCATGTAGGGAGCTACTGTGATAGAATCAAAATTCATCTGTGCAAAAAAAGCTTTCGCGTAGAGCGAAGAAGTATTACCAATGTCGCCCCGTTTGGCATCGGCAATCGTGAAAATATCTTTGGGGATATAGTCTAACGTTTTTTGTAAGCTCTCCCAACCTTTCGGTCCAAGCGCTTCATAAAATGCAATGTTAGGTTTATAAGCAACACAAGATTCATGAGTAGCATCAATGATCTGCTTATTAAATTCGAAGATGGGATCAGCATGAGTTAACAAATGTTTGGGGATTTTCTCAATATCTGTGTCCAGACCAATACATAGATAGGATTTCTTCTTCTGGATTTGATCAAATAGCTGCTCTCTGTTCATCCTTGTAAAAATAAGAAAAGTTTAGACCGTCACCGGTAGGGCAAAAAAAAGAAGCACAATGAGTGCTTCTTTCTTCAAGGGCTTTCTTTCTTCTAACGGAGGTCAATTACCTCTACTCCGGGGTATTTCTTGGGCTCAAAGGTGAAAAACGTATCTTCAATTTTAGCCAGAGGGGCAAACTTGGTGATGGTATATTTATAGCGGTTCCCTGACTTATCAAACATGGTCCAGCTCTGAATACTCTTGTCCTTCTTCACAATGTTCATGCGCACTTTAAAGTACTGAGGATCCTTTTTCTCCGGTACCAAATCAACGATTTCACACAAAACGCCACCTTCTGTCTGGTCCTGTAAATAGAGGTATTTATAGCCCTTTTTGTATATCTCATAGAATCTAGAGGGAGTTGGAGTTCCTTCATCAACCACTGCCTCCGCATTGTCAATATTAACCTCTTTCACATCAGGTAAATAGGTCCACACGGTGGTACCATTGTTAATGACTTCCTGTTCAGGCAAAACAAGCTTATACTTATCTCCTTTCACCGTAATTTTCCCTTTAAACTCTTCACTGATTTTCTCTACATCATTGCTCAACGTATAGGAAATATTTGCTTCAAATGCCGGTATGGCTTTGTATTTTTTACTCATCGCCTCCAGAATCTCAAAGGCCTTGGGGTCATATTGAGCGAAGCTGAAGTTTACCAAAAACACTAAAAAAGCTCCAAAAACAGATTTTTTCATTATTACCGTATTAAGATTGACTATGCCGTTCCTTTAATTCATTCAATAATTGTTCCAAACTTAACTCATCCTTGATTAAAACCTCTCGTGCTTTCGATCCTTCAAAAGGCCCGACAATTCTTGCGGCTTCCAATTGATCTATAAGCCTCCCTGCCCGGTTATATCCAAGCTTTAGCTTTCGCTGAATAAGTGAGGTACTCCCCTGCTGGTGCATAACAATTAATCTTGCCGCTTCTTCAAACAGCGCATCACGATCGGAAAGGTCAACGCTGGAGGGCCCTGTCTCTTCATCTCCCTCAAATTCAGGAAGCAGATAAGCTGAATCATAGCCACGTTGCGCTCCAATAAATTCACAAATTTTTTCTACTTCAGGTGTATCAACAAAAGGCGATTGAAGACGGATAACATCTGACCCGGCAGACAACAACATATCTCCCTGACCAATCAATTGATCGGCACCACCGGTATCCAAAATTGTTCTGGAGTCAACCTTTGAGATAACACGGAATGAAAGTCGGGCCGGAAAATTGGCTTTGATTACACCTGTGATCACATTCACAGAAGGTCTTTGGGTGGCAACCACCAAGTGAATACCAATGGCACGTGCAAGCTGAGCCAGACGGGCAATGGGAGTCTCTACTTCTTTGCCCGCTGTCATCATCAGGTCTGCCAACTCATCAATCACAAGAACAATATAAGGTAAGAAGCGATGGCCTTCTTTTGGATTTAGTTTACGGGAGATAAACTTCGTATTGTATTCTTTCAAGTTTCTTGCTCCTGCATCTTTCAAAATCTCATAACGGTTCTCCATCTCAATACATAGTGAATTGAGCGTATGGACTACTTTACGCGTGTCAGTAATGATTGCCTCTTCGCTGTTGGGCAACTTGGCCAAGTAGTGCCGTTCAATCTTACTGAACAGTGACATCTCTACCTTTTTAGGATCGACCAGTACAAACTTAAGCTGTGAGGGATGCTTCTTATAGAGTAAAGAAGTAAGAATTACATTAAGTCCCACTGACTTACCCTGACCTGTTGCACCCGCTACCAGCAAGTGAGGCATCTTAGCCAGATCAATGACCAGTACTTCATTCGAAATAGTTTTGCCCAACGCAACGGGCAATTCCTTATCTGTCTTTTGAAATTTCTCAGTACTTAATACGGATCGCATACTTACCATCTCGCGGTTCTTGTTAGGAACTTCAATACCAATTGTTCCTTTTCCCGGAATCGGGGCAATGATACGAATGCCCAGCGCTGCTAAACTCAAGGCAATATCATCCTCCAGGTTTTTAATGCGAGAAATTTTGATTCCTGCTTCCGGAACAATTTCATA
>JANNRV010000131.1:0-47682 GCA_031401775.1 Bacteroidia bacterium
ATTTACAGAATTGAATGCCACGGCAAGATCGCATAGTCTTCATTTTGGCGAGCGTGCAACCGTTAAGAAAGAAGATGTTTCCTGGCTCACGAAGGTTCCCTCCTTTACTCCAGTTGCTGATTTTAACCCTTCTCATTTAGTTTCCGGTTATGGGATACGAATTAATCCTTTTCATAAAGGCAAGTATCATCACGATGGTATTGACATTGCATCTCCAAGAGGCTCAGCCGTATTAGCCTCTGCTGCAGGTTTGGTAACAATGATAAAGAAAAGTGACCTCCAGGCGGGTTATGGAAATTATATTGAGATTGATCATGGCAATGGCTATATAACCCGGTATGCGAATCTGGGCGATATTTTGGTAAAGTATGGACAGAAGGTAACAAAAGGTCAATCCATAGGAGTAATCGGAATCAGTGGCGGCTCTATTGCCCCGCATGTTCACTACGAAGTATTGAAAGATGGCAAGAATATGGATCCTGCTAATTACCTGGTTCATGGTTTAAATGCTGCTCAATATGATGAAGTAATCAAAGCCAGTAAGAAACAAAATCAGTCATTAGATTAGTGAAATCAAATTTCCGATATAATCCCGAGACCTGTAAATACGAACCTGTCATCGTGACGGGCAAAATACTTGCTAAAAATGCTTTGGTGTTTCTTGGGATATCGTTTTTCATTGGGCTGTTCGGATTAATTTATTTCAACAGCAAGTATCCATTGTGGGACGAAACGCAATTGAATATTCAGAATCAGACGTTAAAGACTTCCTGGGATATTCTTAATGAAGGCCTTGAAAGAACATCTAATCAACTAGCCGTTCTTGAGCAAACCGATGATCATACCTATCGAGCCATTTTAGATTTAGAACCTCTCCCGGCTTCCATGCGCGAGGCAGGAGTCGGTGGTCGTGAAAAGGTAAGCGCAATGATCGCCTACCCTCTTATCAGGACTTCTTTTGAAAAGCAAGAGAAGATCAAAAATCGCCTTGACATCGAAACGCAATCCATGCAATTGTTAAAAGACGAGCTTGCAAAAAAAGAAAAGATGTGGGCCTCGAGACCTGCCATACAGCCGGTAAGCAACAAAGAACTTATTCATCTTCATACACTATTTGGCCTTAGGATGCATCCCCTCCTTGGTTTCGTAAGGCCTCATAATGGTTTGGATTTTACAGCTCCTGCCGGAGCTACGATTTACTCAACCGGGGATGGCATTGTAAATACGGCTCAATATTCTGAGTCATTAGGAAACATGGTTTTTGTTAATCATGGATATGGATTTCAAACCCGCTACGGTCATATGACAAAATTCATTGTGCAGGCAGGTGAAAGAGTAAAACGCGGGCAAGTAATTGGCTACGTAGGCAATACAGGCTTGTCTGTTTCTGCTCATTTACACTATGAAGTACTCTACGATGGAACTTACATTAATCCCATTAATTTTTTTCAACGCGACTTGAGTAACAAAGAGTATGAAAAACTCATTGAGCTTGGAGGAAAAGCTACCGCGTCTCTGGATTAATGCCGGAGTGAACAATGTCACTTATCTAAAATCACTATTTTTCAGAATTCTTCTTTTCTTTGCGCCTCATTTCAGGATTATGCCTCGATTATTCCCTCTTGCCATGTGCCTTGGATCTCTGTTTCAACTCAACGCCCAGGTCAAAGACACCATTACGGTGATTGGAGTTGGGGATATCATGATGGGCAGCAACTACCCTGATAATGCAGGCTTGCCTCCGAATGATGGGCAATCTCTTTTTCAAGAAGTCGAAGCTATTTTAAAAAGTGCTGACGTTACAATGGGGAATCTGGAAGGAGTGCTTCTCGATGAAGGGGGAACACCTAAAACGTGCAGAGATCCCAAAGTATGTTATGTTTTTCGTAGTCCTGAACGGTATGCTCAGAACCTCCTCAGTGCCGGCTTTGATGTAATGAGCTTAGCGAATAACCACGCAGGAGATTTTGGGGAGATCGGGCGCAAAAGCAGTATGGCAGCTTTAGATGATGCAGGCATAAACCATGCAGGTCAGGTTACGAAGCCATTCACACTTTTTGTGAAAGACGGAATCAAGTATGGCTTTGCAGCATTTGCCCCCAATGGTGGCTGTGTTAATATTAATGACCTAAGTAAGGCCAAAGAAATTATTTCGCACCTTGACTCCCTCGCGGATATTGTCATTGTCTCCTTTCATGGCGGAGCCGAGGGGCCTCAATATCAACACGTGACCAAAGCAAACGAACTATTTTATGGCGAAAATAGGGGTAATGTCTATCTATTTGCACATACCGTGATTGATGCAGGTGCTGATATTGTCTTTGGACATGGACCCCATGTTGTACGGGGAGTTGAGGTATACAATGACCGCTTTATTGCCTACAGTCTTGGTAACTTCTGTACCTATGGAGGTATCAATGTCTCGGGTATCAATGGCTATGCACCCATTATAAAAGTCTATATGGATGCAAAAGGAGTCTTTTTCAAAGGAAAAATAACGTCAGGTCTACAAACCTTCCGCGCGCCTGTAAGCATTGATTCACAAAAGCTTGCTATAAAAAAGATCCATGAGCTTACCGAAGATGATTTTCACAATCCTGCGCTTTCTATTGATGATAATGGCTGGATAAAGAAATCCACAATTCCACGTTGATATCTTGTCGATTAAATTTATCGTGCATCATTGCGCCAAGTTTAAAGAATTGTTACTTTGCATAAGGTTCGCTACTAAATAGTGGACAAATTGCGCTGACCTCACTGCATGGCCTACAAGGAAAAAGAAATTGAAAAGCTTTATTATTCAATCGGTGAGGTTTCCGAGATGTTTAGTGTAGCCCCCTCCCTTATACGATTTTGGGAGTCTGAGTTTGAGCTTATCCAACCTAAAAAGAACCGCAAAGGCAATCGTCAGTTTACAAAAGATGATATCGATAACGTTCGCACGATCTATCATTTGGTCAAAGAGAAGGGATTCACCTTGCAAGGAGCTAAAGAAATGCTCAAGAATGATTCCGGAGCTGTAAAGGACAAGATGGACATGATTGACTCCCTCAAGCGTGTGCGAAACTTCCTCGTAGAAGTTCGAGAAAAACTTTAAAACTATCAGCTTTATGATTTTCTAATTCAGATTGACTGGATTAGTATAGTGGTCTTAATTATTGACTTCGAAAATCAATTCATGGCCGACTCTCAGGACCCAATTCAAACCAACGAACGACTTTCCTTACTCGCGCTGCACTTTATCGATGGCATTGGCAGTTACCTGATCAAGCAATTAATAAGCTATTGTGGTTCTGCGGAACAAGTTTTTAAAACACCCAAAGGCAAATTGCTAAAAATACCGGGGATTGGCGCCAAGACAGCTGAATCTGTCAGAACGGCTAGTCCTCATCATCTGGCCGAAAAGGAATTTAGAAAAGCTGAAAAAGAGGAAGTTGAAATTCTTTTCTTCACCGACAAACAATTCCCATCCCGGCTAAAAACCATTGAAGATGCCCCTTCTCTTTTGTACCTGAAGGGAAATATTAATCTTCAACAAGTGAAAACGGTTGGCATTGTGGGTACTCGCCAGGCTACTCTTTATGGAAGGGAGATGGTGGAAAAGATTATTGAAAAACTAATACCTCATCAACCGATTATTATTAGCGGACTCGCTTATGGCATTGATATTCATGCTCATAAGCAAGCCTTAAAAAATAATTTGTCCACTATCGGAATCATGGGTAGTGGCATGGACATTATCTATCCTGCAGCGCATAAGGAAACGGCAAATAAAATGCAGGATTCGGGAGGATTAATTACTGAAAATCATTTTGGCACCAAGCCTGATGCCCATAATTTTCCGGCACGTAACAGAATTATCGCTGGATTAAGTGATGCTTTAATCGTGATCGAAGCAGCCGAGAAAGGTGGTGCATTAATTACAGCAGAGATTGCCAATAGCTATAACAAAGACGTGTTTGCCGTGCCCGGAAACATTGGTCAAACCTACTCCGAGGGATGTAACAAACTCATTCGGACCAATAAGGCAAATCTCCTGACCTCTGTGAAAGATCTGGAATACATCATGAACTGGACTGCCGAACAAAATAACAATAAGCCCCTTACTCTATTTGATACGGCCGACTTTGAGCCCAATGAGAAAAAAATAGTTGAATTGCTACGCGATAAAAAAGGGCCGCTAACGATAGATGAATTGAGTTGGAAGTCAAAAATACAGCCAAGTGAATTGGCCTCGATCCTGCTGGGATTGGAATTTAAAAATATTATTCAATCACTCCCCGGTAAGATGTATAAAGTTGGAAGATGAAATGTCAATCCATAATTTTTGCGAGCATCTGCGATAACGGTAGATTATTCGTTTTGCGTAACACTAGGGTAGTTCTAAAAACTCCATGTACCATTCTCCTTTGGAGAAGGGTAACGGGTTGAGGTCATCAAAGGCAAGGTTTTTAGAACTACCCATTAGTGATTAATGAGGGAAAGTAATATCGGCCAATCGCAATGCCACAGCAAAAGCTTCGCTATCTATTGGAGGGGTTATCGTATCCTTCTCCAAGCATGAAAGAATGGTTTCCGTAGCGAGGTTTCCCACCAAATCATCGTCCGCCATTGGGCAGCCCCCGTAACCTTTAATAGTACCATCAAATCTTCGGCAGCCTGCAGCCATCGCAGCTTCTATCTTCTCAACGGCTGTAGCGGGATTTGAATGAAGATGAGCTCCAAACTCAATGTCGGAAAATTGTTTGGTTAAGGATTCAAATAAATATTTTATTTGATCCGGCTTAGCTACTCCAATCGTATCGGCCAACGAAATGATTTTGACATCAAGTGTCGCAAGGATGTCTGCAAACTTTCCAACCAAATCAACATCGTAAGAATCTCCGTAGGGATTTCCAAAACCCATACTAATGTAGGTGACCAGCGTCTTGTTTTTTTTGTGACATATCTCCTGAATCTCTGCCAATGAATCGAGGGCTTCGGCAATGGATTTATTGGTATTGCGCTGCTGAAAGGTCTCGGAGATCGAGAGTGGAAATCCGAGATAGGTAATCAATTTATGTTCGGCTGCTTCTTCAGCACCTCGTGTATTGGCGACAATAGCAAGCAATTTGGATGTTGTCTTGGCCATATCCAATTTTCCAAGGACTTCAACAGTATCCCGCAGCTGAGGAATAGCTTTGGGTGATACAAAACTCCCAAAATCGATGGTATCAAAACCCACCTTTAATAATTGATTGATATAGCTGACTTTCTTTTCGGTCGAAATGAATTCAGCCATTCCCTGCATGGCGTCCCGTGGGCATTCAATAATTTTCATAAATGATCAATTAATAAACTATTGGTAAACTTAAGTCAAAGAAAAATACATACAATGAACGGTGATTTCAGCCTCTTATCCTGATTATTGTAGTTTGTACCCCATCGAAGGGATTAACTTGAGCCAAAAGATAAAAACAATATGCCTTTAACAGAACTTACCGGAGCGCTTGGATATAAACGAGCTGCACATTTGCTTCACCGGGCATCATTCGGCCCAACCAAAGAGCAAATTGACAGCTTTGCCGCCCTTACCCCCGCCCAGGGAGTTGCCCAATTGTTTAATCAAGTATTACCAGACCCCGCCCTACCCATAGATCCTAAGACTAATAGTGAATGGGTTATCACCGGAGCAACGGACGCCAACAGCGGGGACAGTGATCTTCAGGAGTTTTTTAAGGGCTGGTTTATGGGGCAAATGCTAAGTAATGGAATTGCCCCGGCAATTTCG
This sequence comes from Bacteroidia bacterium, assembly GCA_031401775.1. Lineage (GTDB taxonomy): Bacteria > Bacteroidota > Bacteroidia > Cytophagales > Cyclobacteriaceae > ELB16-189. The sequence continues at coordinate 5,771 of JANNRV010000131.1, forward strand.
CTGGCCTATTCTACTCGCGAAAAGATTGTATTTTTCATTCATACGGTTCTTACCACAATTCAATCCAAAGTCGATAATAGTCGCTCCTTGTATTTTCAAAATGCGCTATTCAGAAAGTTTACGCTTGATAAGAACTTAGGTTTAAAATTCAACTTTAAGGAACTCACGAAGAAGGCAAGCGTAGACAATGCTATGTTACGGCTTTTAGATGGCGATCTGAATGTGAAAGGTAGCCCTAATGAAAACTACGGAAGAGAGTTGCATGAACTTTACAGCATAGGTCGGGGATTAGAAGGCACGCTGCCGCCTGTTACTGATCCAGGCGATTACTTTTTGTATCGTGAAACCGATGTTCAGGCCGCAGCCAAGGTTCTTTCAGGATGGGATATTGATACCACCTTTCTAAATATCGATCCTGACACCTTACTGCCACGAGGCAAAGTGAAGGGAAGCAAGACGAATGCCTCAGGACATGATAGCGATATCAAGCAGTTTAGCGATCGGTTTAACAATAAGATTATACAACCGGATCCGCTTCTGCTAAATGGAGGCAATGCCACCGAGGAAAGTGCTTATGATGAGATTAGCCAGTTGATTGAATCTATTTATTCCCAACCTGAAACGGCCAGGAATATCTGCCGTAGAATCTATCGCTTCTATGTTTACCGGGAGGTGAATACGGCCATTGATAGTACTATTATTCAAGAAATGGCTGACACATTTACTGCCGGTGGATTTAAATTACAACCTGTACTGGAAGAGTTATTTAAGAGTCAACATTTTTATGATGCCGCTGTGGGTGTAAGTGATGACAATTTTGGCGGTATCATTAAATCACCTCTCGACTTAATGATCGGCACGTTCCGTCTTTTCAATATTCAACTCCCCGCTCACACCACCTCCCCTGCTGAGTTCTACGAAAATACGAGCGACTTGGTAAGCAAACTCTCGCTAATGGGTATGCATTTTTATGAACCTTTTGATGTGGCAGGCTATGATGCCTATCACCAATACCCTATTTACCATCGCTCCTGGATATCGACTAATTACCTCACCAACCGGTATGACTTTATACGACAATTGGTATCTCAAAATCCTAATATGCCTGATCTCCTGAAAATTGATCCGGTAGATTTTGTAAGAAACAAGATTCCTATAGCAACCGCTGCCAATGCTAGGACGCTGATCATCGAACTGGCAAAATACCTTTTGCCTCTGGCTGACAACCTTACTTTCGATACTGCCGCTGACGATACAGCTGGTCTTACGGCCGAGCGTCTGAATTACTTTTTAACAGCGTTTCTCAAATCACCTCAGCTTGACGCAGACCCCGAAGCCTCCTGGACATTCCGATGGAATAATCCAGTTGACCCGGAAGTAGTGCGCAGACAGCTTGAAAGCTTGTTTAACGCCATGATGCAGTCACCCGAGTATCAACTTTATTAAACCAAAGTGTAAAGAGTCTCTCAAGACTAACCGATAGAAAATGAAGAGAAGAAATTTTATTAAGAAACTATCCCTGGCCGCAGTACCTTTTACCTTAGGCGGTATTCCGCTAAGGTTAATGGCCGAAAATTCGTTGACGAGAATGGCAGGTCAAAGTACTAACGACAGGGTGTTGATCATTCTGCAATTACACGGTGGTAATGACGGGCTGAATGCTGTTATCCCCGTAAGTGATTATGATCTTTACTATAGCAAAAGGGCAAACATAGCCATACCGGCAAAAAATAGTCTTAGAAAAATGATCCCCTTGGATAGCACACTGGCAAAAGATGCACAAGTGGGGCTTCATCCGGATATGATTGGCATGAAGGATATGTACGACCGGGGTAGAGTGGCAATTGTACAGGGGGTTTCTTATAAGTATAATAATGGTTCTCACTTTCGTGGCCGCGATATCTCGTTCATGGGCGGAAGTTTTGATGATTATTTCTCTTCTGGCTGGGTAGGTCGCTATCTTCAACAGGAATTTACACCCAAAAAATACCCGGACGACTTCCCCAATCCGGAAATGCTTGATCCGTTGGCAATTGAAATGGGAAGTGATGTATCGTTGATCTTTCATCAGGAAGGGAATATTCCTACTTCCATTTCACTAAATGACCCGGAGAGTTTTGCCAATCTAGTGAAGGAGCTCGAGGGGTTCCAGGATTTACAAATTGATCCACGGGGGAAACCTCCCTTGGCGCTTGAACAATCACCCTATGGAAGGGAACTGAATTGGATCCTTGGCTTGGAAGAAAAATCAAAAGACTATGCCGAGCGCCTTTACGAAGTATACAAGCGCGCTCCCGAGTCTACTGTAACTTATCCGGAAAAATATCCCTTTAATGCTCCTACCGGAAGTTTGAGAAACGGATTGACACCACAGCTTAAACTCATCGCCAAACTATTGGATGGAGGCGGAGCTGGACAAGGTGTAAAAACAAAAGTCTTTCTGGTAAAAATGGGAGGCTTTGACACGCATGCAGGGCAAGTGGAAAGCTATGACCCTACGATGGGGGGTCACGCAGCATTGATGTATCACATATCGTCTGCCATGAAAGCATTTCAGGACGATCTCAAGGTAAGAGGACTTGAAGACAGAGTGCTAACCGTAACTACTTCTGAATTCGGAAGAAGGGTACATTCCAATGGAAGCTACGGCACAGACCATGGCACCGGAGGCCCGATGTTTATCTTTGGTAAAGGGGTACATCCGGGTGTTGTGGGAAAGGTACCAGACTTAACGGAGGATAATATAGAGATGCAATTTGATTATCGGCAGGTTTATGCAAGCCTGCTGCGCGATTGGATGTTGGTAGATACCGACAAGATAAATAACGACATCTTCTTCAAAGACTTTCTCAACGGCCCAAAAGAACAGGGCCCTGGCAACTATGAGCCACTGCCCTTGGCAGAGCAAGTCATCTCCGGAGTTCGTGAGCAATTTGTGAATGATCGCTTTGCGCTTAATGAGTGCTATCCCAATCCGGCAAAAGATCAAACCACTATTGTATTTAAGCTCAACTCCACCCTTCAGGTGAAACTTGATTTAATGGATGCCAGTGGCAGAGAAGTAAGAAACATTTTAAATGAGGAAAAAGTAGCCGGTGAGCATTTTATTAAAGCCGATGTGTCGGACCTAACTCCTGGCATTTATCTTTACCAAATTGAAGTTGGATTTTTCAAGGAAACCAAAAAAGTCATCGTTACCCGCTAACCTATGAAACGATCGTTGCTTTTCATGCTGATTTTTATCGTTGCCATCAACTCGATGGGGCAATCCCGAAAGAAGCCTGCCAATTTTAATAAAAATACAGGCAAGAAGGATAAGTTTTTGGAAAAACAATGGTGGCTTGGTTTTAAAGCTGGAGTCAACTTAACGGGCGCTAATCCAATTAATCGCTATACTGTATTAACGCCTACCAACTATGCTGCAGTGCTCAATGACAAAACCTATGACAATTTCAGTAAGCTGGGCAGTCAGGCTTCTCTGGAAGCCACTTTTTATTACAAAGGTTTCTCGTTTAGTTTCCAGCCAACGTACCGCCATGTTCGATACACCTACTCCAATGAATTCAATTGGGACAACCCCGAGAATGTTACGGAAGAGCTCGTCTTGAATTATGATCACGAACAAAAAATAGATTATGCTGATTTCCCGCTCGCAATCAAATATGATCTAACCGGTAGCCGATTAAGACCCTACGTTCAGCTTGGCGTGTTTTATTCACGACTTATCAATGCTAACAAGTCCGTCAAGGTTTCAGGTCAGGATTTCGCTTCTGGTGGCACTAATGAATTCTCCAATGAGCCTGTTATTGTTGGCGCTAAGGATTTGTTTAACAAAAGCTATTGGGGCCTCGCGGCAGGAATTGGCTTAAACTACAATCTCGGCAACGTTCGCGTAATACTGGATGTTTCGTATCAGTTGGGAATGAGCAATATCACTAATACAAAAAATCGCTTTGGAAATGATCGACTCTCAGGCATCGGAGACGTTCCTGATGATTTAAAGATCAAGAACATTGTAATTTCAACAGGCGTGCTCTTCCCCATGCGCTTCCTAAGCAACAGTTTCAAAACCCTAGATCGCTAATTGATATGACCAAACAGAAATCGATAACGACAATTGACCTCCTGGGCTATTCAGCGATGCTAATCATTGTTTTACTTAGTGGATCCTGCGCGAATGAAGCCGATCCTGAAGCCGATAAATCAAATTTTACAAGAATTTATGACAATGATAAATTCAATACTTCTTACTACCCTATTGATATACGACAAACTCCTGATGGAGGATACTTGATACTGGGTGGGCGTAGAATCGAATCCTCCAATTTTAATGGCGTCTACCTGACGAAAGTTGATGAACTTGGTGGTTTTGTTAATGAGCAGGAAGTAGATGAGGTCAACGTTAATCCGATTGGTCCCTTAATGGAGTTAAATGGCAAGTACTATTTTTTCAGCATGACTTCAGTTGGATTACAAACGCAACTGATAGAGCTGGATGCAGATGGGGTAATCGCTCAGACAATTAACGTTGGTGGCTCTTACCCGGCTGCAGCTGCACTTGATAATTCTGGTTTTATCTTGTTGAGCTACGATAATTTAACCAAGCAAAGTGTTGTATCATTAATTACCCCAGCTGGAACCGTTACTAAATCAAAAGGGTTTTCCATTGGTGCTGGTGATGCAGTTGAAGAGCCTATTATTAACCATTTTACCAGAACTGGCAAGCAACTCCCTTTTCAGGTGGGTAAAACTTCTTCAGGTCAATATTATTTCAATGGATTCTACAACTATACGTTGTCATTTGTAGTTACTGATCTTGCTGGCGATGATCCCTCGGGAGTCGTACAAGGTCAACAAGATAATGGGGGCTTCAGTCAACTTCAATTGATCGAAGGAGATAAGTTTGCAGCATCTCGATTTAATTTTGGAGACAACTATTTTCTTCCTAATGTGACGATTCCCCTATCAGGAACAAGTTCGATCATCGACCTGGGAGGTAACAAGCTCCCAGAATTGACAGCTGATGCACCTGTGCGCATTCTTGAAGCTAGTTTCAACGGAAAAAATAACTTGATCTATGGAAGTAATAACAAGAGCAAGCAGATTGCACTTTTTATTTATGACCAAGCCACTGGAGAGTTTTTAGGGAGTCGATACCTTGGTTTTTCTAATCCCTTTGAGATCGCGAACTTAATCACGACTTCAGATGGTGGTATTGCCATATGCGGCACCACCTATGCGGCAGGGCGCTTCCCGAGAATTTGCCTCTTCAAAATCGGAAAAGAAGAATTTAACAGCTCTATAAAGTAAGGATGAAGGTAAATGATCAAGATTAAATTCTTATTGTAGATTCGTGATTCATCTTATTCGTTGTTGCCAATTTTAAAATCTCATTCCTTTTTTCGTCCTTGGTCTGTCAATTGAAACGACTTATGACAAACCGGGGAGTTTATGATAAAAATTGAGGATGGCGTAAGCCTTCGCCCTTACAACACCTTTGGCATTGATGTAAAGGCGAAGCAATTCTGTCGCATTCATTCCGTTGCAGAATTTCATGAACTTCTTTCGAGTCCTCACTATCAAAACTCAATCCATTTGACGCTGGGTGGCGGCAGCAACATTCTCTTTACTCAACACTTTGAAGGCATCATCATTAAGAATGAAATAAAAGGAATTGAAATTGTAAGAGAAAATGATGCTCGTTTAGTAATAAAAGTAGGTGCAGGTGAAGGGTGGCACAACTTGGTTACTCATTGCGTTAATCATAATTGGGGCGGAATAGAAAATCTTTCATTAATCCCCGGTACTGTGGGAGCAGCACCTATGCAAAACATCGGAGCGTATGGTGTGGAGATCAAAGATGTGATCGAAAGTGTTGAAGGAATCGATATGATAACGGGTCAAGTGAGATCCTTCAATAAGGTAGAATGTGGCTTCAACTACCGTGAAAGTGTCTTCAAACAAGGGTTAAAAGAAAAATATTTTATTTCAAGTGTTACTTTAAGTCTAACGAAGAAAAATCATTTATTGAACTTCAGCTACGGTGCTATTCAAGATACATTGAAGCAACAAAACATAAGAGATGTAACCATCAAAGCCATCAGTGATGCAGTCATCTTTATTCGACAACAAAAACTTCCTGATCCTTCGCTGATCGGCAATGCGGGAAGCTTCTTCAAGAATCCTACAATTGATCATGGACACTTTGTAAGATTAAAAAATCAGTATGCTACAATACCATCTTATCTAACTGAAAATCAATGCGTTAAAGTACCTGCAGGTTGGTTGATTGAACAATGTGGATGGAAGGGAAAACGAATTAATAATATCGGTGTACATTCTCAACAAGCACTTGTTCTTGTTAACTATGGAAGTGGAAATGGAAATGAAATTTATCAACTCGCTAAAGCGATTCAATCATCGGTCAAAGAAAAATTTGATATACAATTATCAACTGAAGTGAATATCATTTAGTATGAGGTGAACGATCAGTTATGATTTGATTTATAATAAATATCTACGTTGACTAGTTGTCGAATAAAAAAAATTAATGAAATATTTTTGCAAAATAAATTTTATATTCTATCTTTCGATACGTTTAAATTATTATTAACCTAAAAACATTAAACGCTATGGCAAAGAAACCCGCTAAGAAAGCAGCTAAGAAGAAAAAAGCTGCTAAGAAGAAGAAGTAATTAGGTTAACGCCTAAACTTTTTTTGAAGGGAAGTAATCCAGGATTACTTCCCTTCTTCGTTTATTGGTGATACATGATTCATAGCGATGATCCTTTCCATTCGTCAATCCATTACGTCTGACTTTACTATTTCTACTTTAGTCATCTGATAAACTCTAAAGCAACCGGCCTCATTGCCCGCATTTCACCCGACATCCGAAACAGACGGATAAAATCTTGCCAACGGTTGCGTAAATTTTTATGATTCAACTCCTTGCTTACCGGGTAAATACACTGTTACCTTTGCACAACCAAACAATAAAATCATGGCAAAAGCACCTTCAAAACCAACCATAAAGGCCGAAACAAAGTCTACCGCCAAAGCTGCCGTCAAAAAGGAAGCACTACCAAAGGCTAAAATTGCAACTTATGACATACTTAATGCCTCAGCAGATGTATTGAGTACTCTTAAAAAATTAAATATTGACCAACAGCTTCAGGCAGACATTGAATGGTGCCTTGGCAGTTACCATGCAGATAAGAATCCTATTGGTCTATTCGATATGGTAAACCGTGCCCTTCCAATCTTTAAAACGGAATTGGCAAGAAAGACTAAAGGTGTGACTGCAAAATTGATCACCAATCTGGAGCAGGTACTTAAAACTAAATAGTAACTAGAAGATTTTCGCCCCGATGACTATCGGGGCGGTTTTTTTAGTTCATATGAGTAACATTAGTCAGGTTGCCCTCATAGCGCAAACACTCAACACCAAACTTGTTTAGGAAATCAACTCCTTCGTCTGAAAATAAACCTTTATAGGCTGCGTAGGAGTTAAGGTAGATAACCCTCTTGATGCCCATGCTATAGATAATGCGGGAGCATGCCAAACATGGCGATAGCGTCACGTATAGAGTTGCATCCTCTACTGAAGTCTTGTTTTTAACTGCATAGAGAATGGCATTCTGCTCAGCATGGATAGCAAGAGTACAACCTCCCTTTGAATCCGGAGGACATCCTACACCCGGCCATTCCTCATCACAATTGTGAGTTCCTGAAGGCGGACCATTGTATCCTATTGAAATAATGCGGGTATCCTTGGTTAATACAGCCCCCACATGTCGCTTAATACAATGGGAACGTTTTGCCAGGTTAACGGCCAGTTCCATATAAATGTCATCGAATGCAGGCTTGGTCATAGTTAAGATTCTCCCGGTATAGTCAAAATTAGATACCAAAAATACGTATTGCCTTCAAATTCTTATCTTCGCGCGCAAAGATGTTTTAATGATACCATCCAAAGCGGCTGTTCTTATATTAATTTTGTCTTTGCCCGCTAGTCTTTTCGCCCAACTGGAAATTAAGCCTCGCCCCAGCCCCATGGCTGTTGCCTCTTATCGTTATAAAGACACTTATTTAAAAATTACCTACTGTCAACCTCATAAGCGTGGGCGCGAAGTTTTTGGGACTCTTGTGCCTTTCGGTCAGGTGTGGAGAACGGGGGCAAATGAGGCCACTGAAATAGTGGTAACAAGAGATATAGAAATAAATGGCGCTTTACTCAAGGCGGGTTCTTATTCATTATTCTCAATACCTGAGAAAGAAAAATGGACCCTAATTTTTAATAGTGACCTCGGTCTTTGGGGTGCATACAACTACAATCCAAAAATGGATGTTTTACAGATTGAGGTGCCGACTGAACCACTAACCGGTGTCGTGTATGAAGCATTTACAATCTGTTTGGACTCAAAAAATGACAAAGCTGATCTTCTATTCCTATGGGACAAAACCAAAGTTACATTATCAGTAAAATTCAAAGAACCCAAATCATCCAGTAAGTAATATCAGTTTTCTATAAAGCATGAAAAAAACATTCACCTTATCCAGTTTGCTTTTAATTTTTATCTTAAGCAATGCACAAGATGCCTCAGAACTCAACAGGCGAAATGGCTTTAAGGACATTAAGTTGGGTAGTTCTATCGACAGCGTTAAAGGGGCTACCTTAAAAAACGAATTCAAAGAAAAGGATGAATTTGAAGCAAAGCTCTATGAGGTAAATCATGCCGATTATAAAACAATTGGCGAAGTAGAGATAAAAAAACTCCAACTCATGACTTACACAGACCTTGTCTACAAGATTGTCGTCTCCACTTCTAAAGACCCGCGCGTAATGAAGGCTCTTGAGAAATCATACGGGAAGGCCACTTATGTAGTGAGAACTACGAGCTATAATTGGAAAGCCGAGAACTTGAGCCTTACTTTTAAGGCACACAAAAATAAAATTGAACTTATCTATCGATCGTATCCTGTCCTTCGAAAAATGGCGAACGACAAGGGCAAAAAGATCGAAGAGATTGCAGAGGATTTTTGAGATCGGGTAGTTAGTTATCCTTTATAGGTGATTCGGTACACAACACCGGCCATATCATCACTTATCAGCATTGATCCATCGGGGAGCATCAAGACATCTACAGGTCTTCCCCAGGCTTTCTGAGCCGTTTCATCAAGCCAACCACTGGCAAATGGCTCATAGCTTGTCGCCTTCCCGCCCTCAAGTTTGACAAGACTGATCTTATAACCACTTTTTTTGGTGCGATTCCATGAACCGTGCTCTGCGAGTAAAATTTGATTTAAGTACTGTGATGGGAACAAAGAGCCAGTATAAAATTTCACACCCAGGGCAGCAACGTGAGCTCCCAGGTTTTGAATTGGCTTCGTAAAGTTGGTACAAGGTTTTTTGTCCCCAAATTCAGGATCTTTAATCATCCCGCCATGGCAATACGGATATCCAAAATGCATTCCTTGTTTAGGAGCCGTGTTCAACTCACATGGAGGTACATCATCTCCCATCATATCACGACCATTGTCTGTAAACCAAATATTCTTCGATTCTGGATGCCAGGTGAAACCAACCGTGTTACGGACTCCACTGGCAAAAAGTTCAAGGCCTGTTCCATCATCATTCATTCGATGAATACTGGCATAGATAGGTTCCTTTGATTCACAGATATTACAGGGAGCTCCAACAGGAACATAAAGTTTCCCATCAGGGCCAAAGGCTATGTATTTCCAACCGTGATGAGACTCTGTTGGAAACTTGTCGTAAACGACTTCAGGACTACCTGGATTATTCAGCTTTTGCTCAATATCTTTAAACTTCGTCACACGACTGACTTCCGCTACATAAAGATTGCCATTTTTGAAAGCTACCCCATTGGGCATATTAAGGCCTGAAGCGATCACCCATTTTTTATCGGCTCTATAATCTCCATCCAAGTCTTTCACCGCGTACACTTTATCTCCACTTTTATTACCAACAAACAAGGTTCCGTCCGGAGATAATGTCATGGAACGGGCATCTTCAACTTCTGCAAAAATGCTTATCGCAAAACCTTGTGGCAATTTGATTTTACTGAGAGGTAACTTGGCGCTAGCTTCGGTAATTGCTGGTTTAGAACTGTCATCTGTTACACCTACTACATCAGGGCTCTCCTTCGAGGCACTATTGCAGCAGAGAACGATGGCAACCAGCATTGATATGGGAAGGAGTCCTAATCTTTTCATATGCATCAAAATTTGCTGCCAAGTTAGCCGAAGTTAGTTGTTATCCCTCCACCGTTAATCGGGTTATTCAGCCATTTGATTATTTTTGCCACCATTTAAAACACTACAAAGACGTAAAAACTGGTTAATGGTCTCCGTATCGAATATATCCTACTTTATTGGGGGGCGTCCTCTCTATCAAAATGCCTCCATGTTTATCAAACCCGATGATAAAATAGGACTTATCGGCCTAAATGGGCGAGGTAAATCAACCCTACTGAAAATTATTTATGGGGAATTAAGAGTTGATGAAGGAAGCATCAGCAAATCAAAAGACTGTACCATTGGTTTTCTTAATCAAGACCTTCTCTCCTATCAATCCGAAGATGCAATCCTCACGGTAGCTATGGAAGCCTTCAAGGAAGCCGTAGACACCCAACGGCAAATTGAAAAAGTATTACACCAGTTGGAAGTTGAATATTCAGATAGCCTCGTAGACAAGCTAACATCACTTCAGGAGCGATTTGAGCAACTCGATGGCTATACCATGCAAGCTAAAGCAGAGGAAGTACTGGAGGGAATTGGTTTCTCGACACAAGACCTCCATCGTCCACTAAAAGAATTTTCCGGAGGATGGCGCATGCGGGTAATGCTTGCAAAGCTATTGTTAGAAAAACCTTCTTTGCTCATGCTGGATGAGCCAACTAACCATCTGGACCTCCCTTCTATTGAATGGGTAGAAAATTATTTGCGCAATTATGATGGGGCCGTAGTTATTGTTTCTCACGATCGTCAGTTCGTTGACAATGTTGCCAACAAAACCGTGGATGTCACGAGTCAGCAGCTAGTGACCTATGAGGGTAATTATACCTACTATCTTCAGGAGAAAGAGTTGAGAGAAGAAGTGCAACAGAATGCATTCGACAATCAGCAAGCAAAAATAAGGCAAGCTGAAAAATTCATTGAGCGTTTCCGTGCCAAAGCCAGCAAGTCAAAGTTGGTTCAATCAAAAATAAAATCCATTGAGCGTATGGATATGATTGAGGAGATAGTAGATGATAACGCTGCCGTTAATTTTAAATTCAGCTTCAATCAGGCCTCCGGTCGGCACGTAGTAACATTAAACGAAGTTTCAAAAGCGTATGGCTCGCTTGAAATTCTCAAAGGCTCAACGGCCGTCATTGAACGAGGGGATAAAATTGCATTAATAGGTGCCAACGGGAAAGGCAAATCCACGCTATTGAGAATATTAGCGGGCACAGAAGATATAACCGGGGAAAGAATAATAGGCCATAATGTTATTTACGGCTTCTACGCCCAGCATCAACTGGAAGCACTTCATGTAGACAATGAAGTGCTGGAAGAGCTTAAGCAAGCGGGCAGCAAAAAAACAGAGCAAGAGCTGCGTGGAATCCTTGGTTGCTTTCTTTTTTCAGACGATGACGTATTCAAGAAAATAAAAGTACTCTCCGGAGGTGAGAAGTCCCGAGTTGCTTTAGCAAAAACACTGATCTCGGAAGCTAATTTTCTTCTCTTGGATGAACCTACCAACCACTTGGATTTTATTTCTGAAAATATTCTCATTCAAGCTTTACAGCAATACAAGGGAAGTTTTGTAACCGTATCACACAATCGTCATTTTGTAAATCAGGTAGCCAATAAAATCTGGTATATCGAAGACAAGCAGATTAAAGAATATCCAGGTAGCTATGAGGAATACGAATATTGGAGGAAGAAAACCGAGGCTGAACTAAAAGGTGCACCTGTTCCGGTAAAAAAGCCTGAGCAAAAACAGAAAACAACTCAGCCAACGTTGGTAAATCCTAATGAGAAGAAACTAAAATCACTTGGACTAGATTTAAAAAAACTGGAAGAACAAATCGAAAAGTTGCAGCAAGAAAAGAACACGATTGAAACCGAGATGGCTAAACCCGAAGTATATGGTAACTTTGAAAAGCTAAATGAAGTCAGACAAACCTTCAAAAAGGTTGATTCTTTATTTCAGGAGGCTAACAAGAGATGGGAGGAATTAGCGATCTCGATTGAAGCTCTGGAAAAAACCTGATGTCAAAGATTATGATTCTCAAGAATACGGCTTACCAAGACAATGGCAGCCATAAAAGCTAATGCTATCAATATCGCAGAGAATTTTCTTGCCTTAATCCATCTTAACTTTAGCGTTTGCATATCTTTGATTTATTCCTTTGAACGAAAAATTTTCGTAAAGTTTAGTGTTTATTAATAAAAAAGTTGCAGGGTAACCACATCACTAGGCTTATGGAGCGGAATTTGATATAAATACCTCAAACTTAGTGAGATGGTAAATAGGAGATTAATAACAATAAGCACTTGTCTTTTTATCAGTTTCAGCCTGTTCTCTCAAAAAAAGCTTCTTTTTGAAGATACGATTTACGAACCGGAAGTCAAGACTGTCCAGCTTTTCCCCGAGCACAATGGACTTCAGGACAATACTTCAACTTCGGCAGCGTCCCTTTATGAGCCCAATTTAGTTCTTGAGTTTGATGACCTGAGGGCGGATCGCAGTAACTATTACGCCAAACTTATTCATTGCAATTTCGATTGGACTAGATCAGATTTAAACAATCTGGATTTTCTAAAGGAATACAACGAGTTTCCGATTAATGATTATGCCTATTCGGGCAATACTCATATCACTTATGTGCATTATCGATTCTCTATTCCATCTGTTAAAATTCCGGGTAATTATCTGCTCATTGTTTACCGTGATGGCGAACCGTCTGACTTACTTTTATCGAGACGACTCATCATCTACTCACAAGCTGTCAACATGGCTCTCGACAACCGGCTTGCAGGAAGCGGAGCATTACGCTCCACGAATCAACAGCTCAATTTTGTCATCGACTATAGCAGGATGGAGATATTAAATCCTCTGGAAACAGTCCATGTCGTGATCCGCCAAAACCACCGATGGGACAATGCCCGAATGGATGTTAAACCAAGTTTTATTCGCGACAGCAACAATGAACTTGAATATCGTTTTTCCGACCCTGATAAATCTTTCAATGCCGGCAACGAATTTCGCTTTGTTGATTTCCGCTCATTAAATTTTCCGGGTCAAAATACGGCAACTCTCAGTCGAACCGTCAAACCCTTTCATTTGTATGTACAACAGGATAAAATCCGTGCAGATGAGGTCTATTCTCAATACCAGGATTTTAATGGAAGTTATGTAATTGAGAACAGAGACGCGGGTGATTCAAAGATTTCATCCAACTATGTAGAGACTACCTTTTCTCTCCGTTGCAGCAAACCGATAACGGAAGCTGTATTTCTATGTGGAGGGTTTAATGGATGGGAGCGAAATGACGAGAATAAAATGAAATATTTTACCAATAGATCGGCCTATGAAGCTACCGTTCTACTTAAACAGGGATTATATAATTATCAATACCTGGTTGATTCACCAACTCTTGATGCCAACTATTTTGAAGGTAATCATTTCGAAACCGAGAATGTTTATGAAATCCTGGTCTATAATCGACCTTTCCGGCCCAATGCTGATTTACTCGTTGGCTATTTTGTCATTCCAGTAAATCAGCGCTAAGCATAATTCACCTCTGAAGTAATTACTTTTCTCACAGATTCACTGTTCGCTACATCCAGCATTCCAAAACCCTTGTGGGAAAAATGTCCTAAGCCATGTTCGTAGATGTACTGCTGAACAGGTTGAGGCGCATAAAGTGTAAAGGGAAAAGTATATCCCCTTACTTCATACTTTATATCGGAGTCAAAGAGAGGATAGATACGTGCAAACTTCTTGTGCGTGGATTGAATTCGATCTAAATAATCCTTGTCAGCAACCAACTGAAATTTATAATAACCAGCCAACTCCTGGGGTGTAAACTTTCCGCTAGTCTCCATCTTCGCTATCGTTGAGTCATAGAGCAGGTCAGAAAACTCGTCTGTCTCCGGAGGAATAAATCGCTTGCCGGTGTCATCGTTGAAGGATGCTGGGACAAGAACAATAGGTGAAATGCATAAGAACTTTACTGCATCGCTGATTGTAACGGGGTCTTCATTCTCAACTGCCTCTGCCACCAGTTGTAAGTTGCCCACCAATATTTCTTTCTGTGTAAAAAGTACAGCTAAAAAATAATCCAAAAACTCTTTATCGGAGGCAGAGAATACAAGTGTTACCCGTGAAGAGTAAAAATGAAGTCCTTTTCTACTAATCTTTATTTGTCCTTTTAGTCCTGAAAAATTGTACTGGGTGTAATTGAAAAACTGAGAATTAGTTCCTAATAGGATCATCCCCTTGACCATTTGCGCCAGCAAAAACTGGTGGTGAAACGGCACATAAGCACCTCTGTTTTTTAACGAAAAGACAATCCTGATTCTCAAAGCAAAATTGATTTTTTGGGGAAAAAAAATACCTGAAAAGACCCCTACTAAAACTAAAAATTTCGGTTAGCTAAGTTACTAAAAATCAGCTTTGTTGGTGCTGCCTGTACAAGGAATATTTCACCTTAAGAAGGAAATTCCATTGGGATAAGCCCCAGGTTGCTAAACATTAAAGCGGAAGTGCATAATATCACCGTCTTCCACAATATATTCCTTGCCTTCCACCCCTAGTTTACCTGCCTCCCTACAACCTGCTTCTGTTTTATATTTCTGATAATCAGATAGTTTGATCACTTCAGCTCTGATAAAGCCTTTTTCAAAATCAGTGTGTATAACCCCCGCAGCCTGTGGAGCCCTCCATCCCCTGTGAATGGTCCAGGCTCTGACCTCCTTCTCACCTGCAGTGAAATAAGTGATTAAATCCAATAAGTGGTAGGCGGCCCTGATCAGTTTATTCAAACCAGATTCGGTTAAGCCATACTCAGCCAAATAGGCCTGACGGTCAGCCTCGTTATCTAATTCAGCAATTTGAGCTTCAATGGCTGCGCAAACCATGACAACTTCTGCGCCCTCATCCTTTACCAGCTCCTTTAATGAATCAACATATTTGTTACCAGTTAGGATGGCACCTTCATCCACATTAGCAACGTAAATGACAGGTTTATCGGTCAACAACTGAAGGTCTTCGATGGCCTTTTTATCTTCTTGGTCAGCCATGATTGTTCTTGCATTCTTACCAGCCATCAAAACATCACGATATCGTTGAAGAACAGCGAACTCCTTCTTGGCCTTGACATCTCCACTTTTAGCGGTACGTTCTACTTTGCTTATTTTCTTTTCAACCGAATCAAGATCTCTTAGTTGAAGTTCCGTGTCAATGATTTCTTTATCAGTGATAGGATTTATTTTACCATCCACGTGGATGATATTGTCGTTGTCAAAACAACGGACTACATGTGCAATGGCATCCACCTCACGGATATTCGCAAGGAATTGATTGCCTAAACCTTCCCCTTTGCTGGCTCCTTTTACCAGACCGGCAATATCAACAAACTCAAATGTAGTAGGTAGAACTCGCTGAGGATTAACCAGACCTTCCAGAATTTTTAGACGTGCGTCAGGAACTGAAATAACTCCAACATTGGGTTCGATGGTACAAAAAGGAAAGTTGGCTGCCTCCGCCTTGTTGTTCGACAATGCATTAAACAACGTTGACTTCCCTACATTAGGTAACCCTACAATTCCACACTTCAGACTCATTGACGAACCAATTAAAGTTATTATTATAAAATGGCTGCAAATATAGGTTATGATCCGGCAGTTCTAGGTACCTAGGGTTTGAATATTTTGGTTTGAGAAATTACTCTGTAACAAAGAAAAACCCCCGAATTTCTTCGAGGGCCTTTCAATTTAGGTATAGGTAGGTAAATTTAATCCCATTTTAGTTCAGTGTCAATAGTGGCGGTCTTAGTTTCTGCTATTTCTGCTACAACCTCCTCCCGCTCTTCTCTTGGGTGATCAAATTGAGAGAAATCAACGCCTGGCAATAGTTCGTTTTTCACATGATTCACTGTATTGTTTAACGCATCCAAAAACTTGTTGAAATCTTCCTTGTACAAGAAGATTTTATGCTTCTCATAAGTAAAGCCCTCATCATCTCTATTGTACCTTTTCTTACTCTCAGTGATAGTAAGGTAATAATCATTGGAGCGGGTTGACTTTACGTCAAAAAAGTAGGTGCGCTTGCCTGCTTTTACTTTTTCAGAGAATATTTCATCTCTTTCATTCATCTTATTCTCTTCCACTGATTCTAAATTTAGGTTTTGGGGTCGTTTGGTGGAATCGAAGATAGTAGTTTATAAATTTATTGCAAACTGAGACCCTTATATTTAGCCTTCTAAGCGTTACTTTTGATTTGATTCACCCCTAATTGTAGTCAAAAAACTCATTTCTGTACTTGTGGCCAAACTGGATTTCAATGAAATAAAGCAATCGGCAAGCCTTGAATTACTTGCCAGACAATTAGTAGAAGGCTTTATCACCGGTCTTCACAAATCTCCTTATCACGGCTTTTCTGTCGAGTTTGCAGAGCATCGGCTCTATAATGAAGGACAGAGCACGCGTCATATCGATTGGAAAGTTTTTGCCCGTACCGACAGGCTTTACACCAAACAATATGAGGAGGAAACAAACCTCCGATGCCTTTTGGTATTAGACAGTTCACCTTCCATGTTTTATCCAAAGGCAACGCTGGCTAAATTTAAATTCAGCGTCTATTGCGCATCGGCCATTGCCTATTTATTGCATAAGCAGCGCGATGCGGTTGGGCTATGCATGTTTTCGGATAAGATTGATGAGTATACACCCATCAAATCGACAAGTGCTCATTTAGACAAAGTCTTTTCAACCCTGGAGAGGGCCCTTGAAACTACCGGAAATACATTGAAGACAACCCGCGTGGCCGATGTTCTTCATGAAATTGCAGAGAAGACGCATCGCAGGTCGCTCGTCATTATCTTTAGCGACATGTTTGAAGGAAATGAAAATCAGGTTGAGTTATTTAAGGCACTTCAACACCTGAAGCACAATAAGCACGAAGTATTGCTTTTTCATGTGAGCGATCACGAAACAGAATTGGCTTTCAATTTTGAAGAGCGACCTTATGAGTTTATTGATCTGGAAAGTGGTGATAAGCTCAAATTAAATCCTTCTGAAATCCGAGAGCAGTATACTTCACAACTAAAGGATTTTCACAAAGAACTTGAGATGAAGTGCAATCAGCTGAAGATCGACTTCATCTCTGCCAATGCAACTGGGGACTACTTAGAAGTATTGCAGGCCTATTTAATTAAGCGGTCTAAGATGAGGTAAGAAACTTTTCTCCTTATGCCTGAAGTTGCTCGTTGTGAAGCCAGGCTTTCTTGGCCGTTAATTCAGGCTTGGTTTCTACATAATCAGGATCAGGTACACAGCAATCTACAGGACAAACCGCAGCACATTGGGGCTCCTCATGAAAGCCCGTACACTCGGTACACTTACCGGATACTATATAATAGAACTCATTTGAAACCGGGGCTTGCGAACTTTTGGCATCTACTTTTGATCCATCTTCCAACTCTACTTGCGTGAGCGCAGTCCCTCCGGCCCAATTCCATTCACGACCACCTTCATAAATTGCCGTATTCGGACACTCAGGCTCACACGCTCCACAGTTGATGCACTCGTCCGTAATCATTATTGCCATACGCTGTAATTCGGGTTTTAGAGGTAATTTTGATGCAAAAATACGTCAGCCGGATCAACCATCAAAACAGGTGACCCCCCATAAAAGTTTAGTGCAAAATGAATTTAGAAGCCCGGATCAACGCATTTAGTCTACTAGGAGATCATATCAGAACATTACAGACTGACGAATTCAATGCGTTGATGGATGCAATTGCCTATCAGAATCCATGGTTTACAACCGAGAATGTTAGGATGTCGCTGCAAGGGATCTCGAAGCTTTTGAATAGACGTGATTTAACAAAATGGGCATCAACCTATGACCTCAATCCAACTTCAAGCAAAACCGTTGGCCTTGCTATGGCAGGAAACATTCCATTGGTGGGCTTCCATGATTTTCTGTCAGTTCTTATGGCCGGTCATCACGTCAGGGCCAAGCTAAGTTCGGTTGATTCTATATTATTACCTCATCTGGCTAGCAAACTGATTTCACTTGAGCCTGAATTTGATAAGCACATTCATTTTGAAGAACGGCTGAATAACGTGGATGCGGTGATTGCCACGGGAAGTGACAATACAGCTCGCTACTTTGAATATTATTTCCGAAACATACCTCACATCATTCGCAAGAATAGATCTTCCTGTGCTATTCTCAGTGGCACCGAAGAAGCGGAACAATTAACGAAGCTCGGCAAAGATATCTTTAGCTACTTTGGGCTAGGCTGCAGAAATGTTTCTAAGTTATATCTGCCGCAGGGGTATGACCTGGCCAATTTATTTCCTGCCTGGGAAAGTTTTAGTCAAATTATTCATCATCACAAGTATGTGAACAATTATGACTATCAGAAATCCATTCTGCTGGTGAATAAGATTCCTTTCTATGACAATGGTTTTGTGCTTCTTAAAGAAGAAGAGCCGTTCGTCTCCCCAATTTCAGTTCTGTTCTATGAATTTTACAAGAACACCGAAGAATTGACAGTAAAGATTAGCAATCATCAGGAAAAGATTCAGTGCATTGTTTCCCATCAAAAATGGTTCAACAGTAGTGAAGATTTTGGTGAAGCTCAGTTTCCCAGGCTGTCAGACTATGCCGATAAAGTGGATACTCTTGCTTTCTTAGAGAAGATCTAATTCAGCTAACGTCCACGCTGAATCTCCAACCATCCGGTAAAAACCTGATCGGATGCTGAGATACGATAGTAATAAATACCATCCGATGTATCACCACCCGTCCAATCGTTTTGATAAGCTCCGGCTTTATAAACTTCCTTTCCCCATCGGTTAGTGATGAGTACATTGGTTTCTCCAGGAAGGTTACGGATGAAAAAGACATCGTTTACCCCATCACCATTGGGAGTGAAAATATTAGGAATTGCAATGCCGGTATCCACCTTTATGGTGACGATGTAGCTCTTCTCGCATCCTAAGTTATCACGAAGTGAAAGTTGATAATTCCCTGCAAAAAGATTCCTTGCATCATATTCAAACTTCAAGTTCAGCGGATTACGAACAATCGGTGTCCAGTCCAATAAAAAACCCTGACTTGGGAAAAGTGGTTGTATTAATTCTATTTTAACTTCATAAGGCTCTTGTGCACTTTCTTCCACACCAATAAGCATTGTGCCTGTAGCGAGATCGGGCAACGAGATGGTGCGGTTGACATATAACGTATCCAATGGTGCATTGGAGGCATTATTGATCGTCACGGTTACCTGAGAAGAGCATAAACCTGCATTGTCGTCTGCCACCAAAATACTATAAGGGCTTGCTGAGGGTGGTAAGTTCGTAACGATCATCGGAGATGTAAATGCGACCCAATTACTTCCATTATCAACGGAGTACGCATAAGGTGAAGTTCCACCTGAAGTTACTGTAAGGGTTGCCTGACCCACAGGCTCATTAAAGCAATTCGCGTCAACAAAATTAGAGGCAATAGCCTGCACGCTTTCTTGCAATAATAAAGTGTAAGGAAGTGCGCATGAATTTCCTATAGCATCCTGAATACTATACTGATAATCATCGGGAGATAAATTAATGAACGTAAACGTAGGACCCGGTCCGGGTAGTGCCTGAGGCGAAGTAGGAACTCCAGCAACAAGTCTTGACAAGGTTACTATGTAAGGAGAAGTTCCTCCTGAAACGTCTAGTGTAATGTTGCCATCATTCTTATTGGCGCACGTAGGTCTGATGTTGATGGCGGTAACCGCAAATACTCCACAATTTCCAACTACGCAAACGACCGGTTGTAAAATGCTGATATCGGTAACAGTGGATAGGCAAGAGTTAACATCCTTGACAAGGACTTTATAGGTTGCCGGACTAACGCTAGGAGCAAGATTATTAAATGTATTACTTAATTGAAAGCTAAGACCATTATCTATAGAATATTGATAGGGTGTGGTTCCTCCCATGACCGGTGAAATATCAATAGAACCATTGTTTGCGAAACATGCAGCATCTGTCTTGGTTACGGTGGGGGTTATCGTAAGGGTTGAGCCTACCAATTCATTTTGAGGTGCCGAGGTACATCCATTACCATCCTTAACCACAACAGGATAACTTCCAACGGCAAGCAAAGGAAAGATGGGGCTGGCAGCAAAGGCTCCCCCATTCAATGAATACATGTATGTTCCAGTCCCTCCTGTTACAAGCTGAACATCTATTGCGCCATCATTTATGCCAATGCAAGACGCATCCGTAATATTCACTGTGGTTATTGTTATTGATGTAACACTAACCACTGTAATTGTAGCGACAGCAGATGGACATCCGGCTGCGTCTTTAATAACCAGGTCATAGTTATTAGGAGCAAGTGAAGTAAAATTAGGACTTGGAACAAAACTGAGTCCCCCATCATTTGAATAAGTAAAAGGTCCTCCAACTCCTCCAATCTCCCCGGAAATATCAATTTTGCCGTCATTAATACCCAGACATGTCGCTACTGTTGGGGTTGCGGTAAAGGTTATGACTGGATTACTGGTCAAGGTCACAAGAGTGGATGGGGAAGTACATAGGTTTGCATCACGCACTACTATAGTGTAGGGCCCGGCCGTTAGGGCTGTAAATGTAAATGGATTGGCGCCCGCTATGAAGGTAACTCCGTTGTCGCTTGAAAATTCAAACGGACCTGTGCCTCCGGCTGCTGTTACATTTATCGATCCATCATTGCCACCAAAGCATGTTACATCAACCTGGGTAGTACCAAAGCTCAAAGCACTCGCAGGTTGATTAATGGTCACTAAAGTTGCTGCCGAAACACATAAGTTCGCATCGCGGACTACTATGTTGTAGGGACCGGCTATTAAAGTTGTAAATGTGAACGGGTTGACTCCTGCCGTGAAACTCCCTCCATTGTTACTCGAAAATTGATAGGACCCCGTACCGCCTGCTGCTGTAACTGTGATTGTACCATTGTTGCCGCTAAAGCAACTTACGTTGACTTGAGTACTACTCAAGGTCAATGCACTCGGTTGAGTCATTGTCACCAAGGTTACTACCGTGGAACACGAGCTCGCATCGCGGACTACTATATTGTATGGCCCTGACGTTAGACTTGTAAAAGTGAATGGATTGGCTGCCGGTGTGAAACTGACTCCATTGTCATTCGAAAATTGATAGGGTCCTGTACCTCCTGCTGCCGTAACCGTAATCGTACCGGTATTGCCGCCAAAGCAAATTAAATTGACTTGGGTCGTACCAAAGGTCACAGCACTAACAGGTTGAGTGATTGTAACTAATGCTGATGTGGTGCATAAGTTTGCATCACGCACTACCACCGTGTATGGTCCTGCTGTTAAAGCTGTAAACGTAAACGGATTGGCACCAGGAGTGAAACTTCCCCCGTTGTTACTCGAAAATTCATACGGACCTGTGCCACCTGCTGCTGTCACTGTGATCGTTCCTGTATTGCTGCCAAAACAATTTACATTTACTTGCGTAGTGCCGAAACTCAATGCACTCACAGGTTGAGTAAGGGTCACTAAAGTTGGTGCTGTTGCACATAAGTTTGCATCGCGGATTACAATATTGTATGGACCTGCCGTTAAAGTCGTAAACGTGAACGGGTTGGCTCCTGCTGTGAAACTCCCCCCATTGTTACTTGAAAATTGATAGGGCCCTGTACCTCCTGCGGCTGTCACAGTGATCGTTCCCGTGTTGCCGCCAAAGCAACTTACATTGACCTGGGTAGTACTCAAGCTCAATGCACTCGCAGGCTGAGTGATCGTCACTAAGCTTGCTACTGTGATACACGAGTTTGCATCGCGAACTACGATGTTGTAAGGACCTGCCGTTAAGGTTGTAAACGCGAAAGGGTTGGCACTCGGTGTGAAGATGACTCCATTGTCTTTCGAAAATTGATAGGGGCCTATACCTCCCGCGGCCGTCACTGTAATCGTTCCCGTGTTGCCTCCAAAACAGTTTACATTGACTTGAGTAGTACCCAAGCTCAATGCGCTCGGTTGAGTGAGCGTCACTAAGGTTGCTACCGTAGTGCACAAGTTCGCATCGCGGACTATGATGTTATAAGGACCTGCCGTTAAAGTTGTAAATGTGAACGGGTTAGCCGCTGCTGTGAAACTCCCCCCATTGTTACTCGAAAATTCATACGGACCTGTGCCACCTGCTGCTGTAACAGTAATCGTTCCATTGTTCCCCCCAAAACAACTTACATTGACTTGGGTAGTGCCTAAACTAACGCCACTTGCTGGTTGGGTGAGTGTGACTACAGTTACTGCTGTGGTACATAGGTTAGCATCGCGGACTACAATATTGTATGGACCTGCTGTTAAAGTTATAAATGTGAACGGGTTGGCTCCTGCTGTGAAACTACCCCCATTGTTACTTGAAAATTGATAGGGCCCTGTACCTCCCGCGGCTGTCACAGTGATCGTTCCCGTGTTTCCGCCAAAGCAATTTACGTTAACTTGGGTAGTACTCAAGCTCAATGCACTTGCAGGCTGAGTGATTGTCACTAAGCTTGCTACCGAAGTACACAAGCTTGCATCGCGAACTACGATGTTGTAAGGACCTGCCGTTAAGGTTGTAAACGTGAAAGGGTTGGCACTCGGTGTGAAGATGACTCCATTGTCTTTCGAAAATTGATAGGGGCCAATACCTCCCGCTGCCGTCACTGTGATCGTTCCGTTATTGCCACCAAAGCAACTTACGTTGACTTGTGATGTAGTCAAGCTCACCGCGCTCGGTTGAGTGAGTGTCACTAAGGTTGCTACCGTAGTGCAAAAGTTTGCATCGCGGACTATGATGTTATAAGGACCTGCCGTTAAAGTTGTAAATGTGAACGGGTTAGCCGCTGCTGTGAAACTCCCCCCATTGTTACTCGAAAATTCATACGGACCTGTGCCACCTGCTGCAGTAACAGTAATCGTTCCATTGTTCCCCCCAAAACAACTTACGTTGACTTGGGTAGTGCCTAAACTCACACCACTTGCTGGTTGGGTGAGTGTGACTACAGTTGCTGCTGTGGTACATAGGTTAGCATCGCGGACAATTATATTGTAAGGACCTGCCGTCAAGGTTGTAAAAGTGAATGGGTTGGCTCCTGCTGTGAAACTCCCTCCATTGTTACTTGAAAATTGATAGGGCCCTGTACCTCCCACAGCTGTCACAGTGATCGTTCCCGTGTTGCCGCCAAAGCAATTTACGTTGACTTGGGTAGTACTCAAGCTCAATACACTCGCAGGCTGATTGATCGTCACTAAAGTTGGTGCGGTAAGGCATAAGTTCGCATCACGAACTACTATGTTATATGGCCCTGCTGCCAAGGAGGAAAAGGTAAACGGGTTGGTCCCCGCTGTGAAACTCCCCCCGTTGTTGCTTGAAAATTGATAGGGCCCGGTACCTCCAGCTGCCGTAACGGTAATTGTCCCATCATTACTTCCAAAGCAACTTACATTAGTCTGACTCGTGGAAGCAGTCAAAGCAGTAGGCTCTGAAATAAGTATCCCCAATAAACTTTTATTTCTGCATATAATAGGACCACCGGATGACCGTACATCAATTCGATAAAAATCTCCTGCCGGGGTTGCCGGAATTCCAAAGGCATCTGCACCAGGCAGATTTAATGATCCATTGCCAGGAGTAAATGTGATTGTTGTGAAACCAACATTAATGTAAGAAGCCAGCGGAGTCAAGCCTCCGGAAAAATAATAAAGGTCAATTGAATACGGTGGCTGCGCATTGGGGAAAGTGCCCGGTGTGATGTTCAAGGTGATTTGACCATCATTGCCTCCAAAACAAGTTACATCTACCTGAGTAGTGGAGACCGTCAAACATTGAGCCCATGCAACATTGACCGATAGTCCCAAAAGCAAAGTGAAACAAAAAATCAGGCGCTTTAACATAAACTAAAACTCAGTTGTCACTAAATTGAATACCAATCAAAACTCTCTTTTTGCACAAGAATTTATTCTCGGACAAAAAATCAACTTCAACTTTATACGAATGTTCTGGATTTGTATTCAGGTGTTTAAAGCTAAAGGTATCATTACCATTACCTGAAAAATTTTCAGTACTTAGAGCTGAACCTCCATTTAGCTCAATCAATTTACCTGCAAAATTGCCGTTGGCATCCACCTTTAGCTTGAGGTGACCTTCTGCTTTTGAATTGATCTCCTTTTTCACCAAAGTAAGGCCATTAGTGCACTGTGCTTTTATTTCCTGCGCATCAATAAGAAATAAAATCAATAACAATAAGATTGTTAGATACTTATTAGCCATCAGTTAATTGAAAAAAGTAAAGCTAAAGATAGACATGTTAAATGATCTTCAAAAAAATATAGTAACCCTACAAAACCTTGCTAAATTCGGGATTACTCAAAAAATAACCAACCCAAAAAGTGACATTACCTTATTCAAGTAATGTTTAGCTTAAAAAATGCCTCTTTTTAAAATCTTCGCTGAATGATCTCACTCATGATAAAGGCTTTTTTAAAACCCTTGGGATCCTTCAACTCCTTAATATACTCTGCAAGAAAACTGGTATGCGAAACTTGCTGATATCCTTTAAATTGGCCGTATTTCACAACCGTGTCCTCCAATTTCATCGATTCTTCAAGGCTAGTCCGCTCAAAGGCCAGACTCTTGGCTTCTTGATAGGTTTTATAAATAGTGTCTTCCTTCTTGTAATCGTACCCCGTATCTTCAAGATCTTTCTCTTCGGTACCTAAATCGTCATCATAATCCTGGTACTCAACTTCTTTGGGAGATGTAAGAACCGTTTTTGGTGTGTCATAGAGCACTGGTTTGGATTGCTCCTGCTGGGTCTTAGTGCCTTGGATTTCACGCAAGAGCTCTTCGAATGTTATGGGTGGCTTAGTAGGTTCCGTAGTTGTCCTTTGTGGAGGACGGTAGCTTTCTTCTTCCGGACTTGGGGTTGCCGGATTCTTCTTCCTCAACTTTGTGAAGAAGTAGATTAATCCAATAATAATCCAGAAAACGACTTTAAGCTCCATAATCAACAAATGTATCCAAAAAACATCAATTTAAAGCATTCATAGAGGTACTTTGGGAGAGGCATATCAAAACCCAAAATCTTCAAAAGCTTCCCAAGGCTTTCTGATTTTTCATTTTATCTTTGCCTCCCTCTAAACAGTAGACGATTGGATATTCACACTAAACTGCGCAGAGATTTTTTTATCGTTTTAAGTCAACCACTAAGAATTCATGCAGTTATCCAAGTTGGAGATTAAAGGCTTTAAGAGTTTTGCCGATAAAGTAGTTATCAATTTTGATGAAGGGATTACTGGCATTGTAGGACCCAATGGATGTGGCAAGTCCAACGTGGTAGATTCTATCCGTTGGGTATTGGGTGAGCAGAAAACCAGTGCGTTGCGATCGGAAAAGATGGAGAACATCATCTTTAATGGTACCAATCAGCGCTCGCCTCAGCAAATGGCAGAGGTATCGCTCACGATCAACAACACGAAGAATATTCTTCCCACTGAATATTCTCAAATAACGATTACAAGAAGATTGTACCGCTCAGGTGAGAGTGAATACCTCCTCAATGGAGTTACATGCCGACTAAAGGACATTACCAACCTCTTCTTAGATACAGGAGTTGCTTCCAACAGCTATGCGATTATCGAATTGGGCATGGTGGACGATCTTTTGAATGATCGTGACAATTCCAGAAGAATGCTTTTTGAAGAGGCAGCTGGAATTTCCAAGTTTAAGAAGCGCAAAAAAGAAACGCTCAAAAAGTTAGAAGACACCGATGCTGATCTGGAACGTGTCGAAGATCTCCTCTTTGAGATCGAAAAGAACATGAAGAGCCTGGAGAAGCAGGCCAAACAAACCGAGACGTACTATAAAGTAAAAGAAGACTATAAGGAGAAGAGCATCTTGCTTGCCAAAGTGGTGGTAAGTAAGCAAACGGAGAAGTCAGGTGTTATCAACAAGCAGGTAGAGACTGAAAATGACCGTAAGATAAAATTATCAACTGCCATTGCCGAGAATGAAGCCTTGATTGAAAAGTCAAAAGCGGAATTGATCACTAAGGAAAAAACACTTTCCACGCGGCAAAAAACAATCAACGAATACGTTGGCAACATCCGTACCTATGAAAGTGAGAAGCAAATAAAAAATGAAAGGCTGCGCTCGCTCAATGATCGGGTCATCAATCTCAAAGAACAGGTAGATCAAGATAAAAAAAGCAATGAACGCGCACGCTTTTCTGTTCAAAGTTTGGAGGCAGAACGCAGCTCAGCACAATCGATCTTCAATGATATCGCTTCAAAAGTTGAAGCACTAAAGACAGAATACGAAATTCAAAAGGCAGCTACCTATACACTTCAAGGAGAGTCGGATGCCTTGCGTCAGGTGCATCGTGCAAAACAAGAGGAGTCATTTCAACTCAACAAGGCTGTAGAGATTCGTGAGATTCAGGTTTCGTCCTTTAAGCAGGAAATGGAACGTACTGCCACGGATACAAGTCAGCAAAGCGCTAACCTCGTGGAATTTGAAAAGAAGTTAGTTGTTCTTCAGGAGGAGATCGGACAAAAGAATACCTACCTCGAAAAACTGAAGCACGATGAAGACGATGTCATCGGACGTATTGCTTCGCTTGAAAAAACTATTGATCTCATTCGTGAAGAGATGAATGAGAACAGTCGCAAGCTGGATGCCCGCCAAAATGAATATCAGCTTACCAAATCATTAGTTGAAAACCTCGAAGGGTTTCCGGAAGCAATCAAGTTCTTAAAGAAGAATGTGGGCTGGACAAAGAATGCTCCACTCCTCTCCGATATCCTCTCGACTAGTGAAGATTATCGTGTAGCGATCGAAAATTACCTGGAGCCATACCTCAACTATTATATCGTTGAGCATGAAGCAGAGGCCTATGAAGCAATCAATATTCTGAGCGATGCGAGTAAAGGCAAAGCCAACTTCTTTATTCTGGATGCTTTCGATAAATTCCATCCTGGGCCAATTCAGATGTACCCGAATGCATTCCCGGCCACTCAGATTATTGAGTTCGACCAGAAGTATTCGAAACTGATGTCATTCATTCTCGACAAAGTGTATGTCTATGAAGGCGACACGAAAACGATTCAAACTGAAGATGACAATACCTTTATTACCAAGAGTGGAAAAGTAACACGGAGAAGATTTAGCTTATCGGGTGGATCAGTTGGATTATTTGAAGGGAAGAAAATAGGTCGTGCCAAGAATCTTGAAAAACTTGACAAGGAGATCAAAGAACTCTCTCGCAAAGTAGATGATATCCGCAACAGCTTGTTGGATCGTCAACGTGAATTGGAGAGACTCCGCAACAATACGCTTAAGCAGCAAATTGAGGAGGCACAGAATGCAATCAAGGTTGTTAACGATGATTTCATTTCAGTGCGGACAAAGCAGGAGCAGTTTTCCAGTATGCTCAGCAATGCTGATTTAAAGAGGGAAGATATTCTTGAGAAAATCAACAGTCTGCTCACCGAATTGGATGATCTCAAACCTAAGGCCCAGATCGCTCATCATGAACTGGAAGAACAGGATGAAAAGCTAAAACGAATCTCTCAGGATTTAGGGATACAAAGTGAACTATTGGGTCAAAAGTCTTCTGCCTATAACGAGCAGAATATTTTCTTTCACCAACAGGAAAACCGAGTGAAGAGTGTTGATCAGGAGATTCGCTTCAAGCAAGAGTCGATGGATCAAAGTACCCTTCGCATTGAGTTGAATGTAGAAGAGCTAAAGAAAAATGAAGATGAGATCAAACTCATCATCGAAACTACGCAGACCAACGATGAGGTGTTAATTGGGATGTATGCTGAGAAAGAAGAGATGGAGAAGGGTCTCAGTGAGGCCGAGAAAGAATATTATTCCAGCCGTGGTGAGATTGACCAGTTTGAAAAAGACCTTCGTGAGATTCAGCATCAGCGTCAGAATATCGATACGATATTAATGGAATTGCAAAATCAGGTGAATGAAAGTAAGCTTCAACTGAACTCTGTGAAAGAAAGATTGTCGGTTGAATTCAATCTGGATCTGGATGCCGTGCTGCGTCAGGCCTCCACGGAAGAGGCAGAAGACATTGCCAAAGCCGATGAAGAAAAACTTCGTGAGCAGGTAGTCCGTTTCCGCGAGCGCCTGGATACCATGGGCCCGATCAACCCTATGGCCATGGAAGCTTACACTGAAATTAAACAACGCAATGATTTTATCATCGCGCAAAAGGAGGATTTGATCAAAGCAAAAGAATCGCTCTTCAGTACCATCAGTGAAATTGAAGGTGTGGCCAGCGCCACGTTCATGGAGGCCTTCAATAAAATCAAAGAACATTTTATCAGTGTATTCCGCTCGCTATTCAATGAAGGTGATGATTGTGACTTAAAGTTAGTGGACCCTTCCAAACCATTGGAGTGTGAGATCGACATCATCGCAAAACCGAAAGGCAAACGACCCTTGACCATCAATCAACTTTCGGGTGGCGAGAAGACGCTGACGGCTACCGCACTTCTATTCTCCATGTACCTGTTGAAGCCAGCACCCTTCTGTATTTTTGATGAGGTAGATGCGCCTCTGGATGACGCCAACATTGACAAGTTCAATACCATCATCCGCAGCTTCAGCAAAGATTCGCAGTTTGTCATTGTCACGCACAACAAGCGCACGATGACCACCACCGATGTAATCTATGGAATTACCATGGTAGAGAAAGGAATTTCGCGGGTTGTTCCGGTGGATTTAAGAGAACTGGCGTAGAAGATATAAGTAGTAAGAGGTAAGTAGCAAGACATTAGTAGTTAGATATCTTGTGTCTCAAGTCTTGTGTCTTATGTCTGAATTGACATTTGCACGACATCTTGCTGTATTTTGCAGAACAGTTAAGCCTCCTTGGACGTTAGTGACGCTATAGCTTAATTACCTTTGCCCCATGAAACGTTTTCTCACAACCGCTGCCACTATTACTTTTATCGCTATCCTTTTCTCCTGCTCTGCACAGAATAAAAGAAAAGCAGTGGATACTAAACTCAGCCTGACACCTCCTTCAGGCAAAGCTGTTGCCGCATTTGCCGAAGGTTGCTTCTGGTGTTCTGAACATATTTTTGAAGCGGTGATTGGTATCGACTCAGCCGTTTCAGGCTATGCCGGAGGTAATGTACCCAACCCTACCTATGAGTTGGTAAATACTGAAACGACAGGTCACGCAGAATCTATACTGGTATACTACAATCCGAAGGTGATTACCTATGCAGAATTGCTGAAAGTATTCTTCACCTCTCAAGACCCCACCACGCCCAATCGCCAGGGTCCGGATGAAGGAGATTCTTATCGCTCCATTATCTTTTATACAACACCTGAAGAGAAAATGCTGGCAGAACAAGCCAAGAAAGATTTTGCAAAATTCTTTAAGAATCCTATCGTATCCGAAATAAAACCCCTGAATGAATTTTACAAAGCAGAAGGTTATCATCAGAATTACATTGAGCACAATCCCTATAGCCCGTATGTGATGGGTGTTTCTATTCCTCGCTACGAATTATTCAAAAAGACCTACAAAGGAAAGTTGAAGTAATAAATCAGGCTTTAACTCCCTATGTGCCGTCAGGTCTTTCGACCTGACGCTATATGTTATCAGGTCTTCCGATCTGAGCCCCCCCCTACAACTTAAAACTAAAAGAATTCACGATAATCAATAACCAGCGCTGCAGGCTGCTTGCCCAGTTTATAAAACATAGCGCTTGAATAAGGCCAATCTTCAGGTTTAGTTACCAGATTCCAGTGCTCCTGCATGGGGTTGCCGTGGATGTAATCCAGTTTAATTTCAAGAAGCTTTCTACTGACTAGGTAAACATCATCAAACCGATCTTGCCATACTTTGAAAATCTGTTTTCTCTCCTGCACCCTCAATTTCTCCAACAGCTCACTATCACCTGCTCTCTCAATCTGCTGGCGCACCATCACAGAAGTGAATTTCTTTAAGTCGCGCATCCAATTTGAAAGTTGGTTGCCCTTTTTAAAATAAAGGATAAGGTGAATGTGATTCGGCATGATTACATAACCAAGCGTGGCCGTTGAGTATTTCGTGCTGAGAAAATTGATGCTCTCACTCAGTGTTTGTTTGCAAGAGTCCATTTCCAAAAGAGGAAACCACTTGTAGCAGGTGGTGGTAACGAAGAAGCACTCTTCATCAAGGAATTGATTTCGACCGCGGAGGCCCATGAGGCTAAAGTACTAAATTTCGTCAGGTCGGAAGACGTAACTACACATAAAACTGCACTTAAAATTTATTTCATCAGGTCGGAAGACCTGACGACACTTAAATAAGGGAAAGTTGAAGTAATTTTTAAATCAGGCTTTAACTCCCTCCGCCCAATTGATGGTGTACCACAAGGCGGCATCGGGTCTGGACGACCACGATTTGATATGAAGGATAGCTTCTTCAAAAGATGTCTGGTCAATCAGGTTTTCCTTCACCATCAATTCTTTTGCTCCTTCTAAAATTCCCATCACATTGCGTGCATAGGCAGAGAAGGTTGGACTTCCCCAACAATCACCGAAAAACACCGCATTATTTCTGATCTGCCGAAGTCCGCTTTGATGCAGCAGGCTCACCAGTCTTCTGCCAATGTAGGGATCATTGCCAAGCCGATCATAAGAACGGATATAGGCTTGCCAGATGATCGAAAATCCGGCAGGCTCCGGAAAAAGTTTGAAGAGTTCATGATCATCATCTGCCAACACTACCCTTCCACCCTTCTTCACCGCTTTCGCCATACCCATCACCACATTCTCAGGTTGCTTCACGTGTTCCAGAACAAATCGCGCATGTGCTACATCAAATAATCCCCACTCCTCTGTGCTGAGCATCAGATTCTCTGCATTTCCCTGGCGGAATTCTATGCTCTTCACCGATGAAGCTTCCAAGTCTTGCAATGCAATTTTCAATTGATTCTTATCACGTTCTATACCCAGGCACTTTCCTGCCGCTCCTACTTTGGAGGCCATGGCCTGGGTGAACTGACCAAGGCCACTACCAACATCAATTACTGCATTGCCCTCCCGAAGCTCGAGCAAACTCAGACAACGCTCATTGATAAGCTCATTCAGCTTTGCCAACCGTGCCTGCTCTTCGGGTGCGGAACCGTGAATGTAGTTTGACATACTGGCGAAGTTCGGGAAATATTTACTTTGATCCGAGGAAGCAAATAAAATTTATGCATCCACTTTATTAAAGATAGTCGACAAAAATGGTGGCCCATCTATTACCTGATGTGCACAATGCCGCCCTATGCAACTAGCTAAATCCAGCTATTCCGATGATCTATGTGAATTATATGCAACAAGGTGCATATATTCGCTTGTTGTGGACCTTTCTTAGTTGACTCTTTATAAAGTAAGAACATATGATCAAAGCGAAGACGGACAAAGAACTTAGAAAAATAGTTCAGGCAAAGTATGAGCAAATTGCAAAGGATCGTGGAGAACAGTTTGAGCAACTATCAATTCTAATGAATGAGACTGACAGGGCAGAAGTCAAAAAGACACAACGTCTTGTTGTGTTTGTATTAGCTCCGTTGTTATTATTGATATTGTCGGTTTCACTTTACTTCGTCTGGGACGGTTCCTTGTTAAGCTATTTGTTTTTAGGGTTTTTAGGACTGATCGTTATTTTGGTTATAGTAAGTTACTTCGATTATGAATACGTGCTGAAAAGTAATAGTAAAGAGATTTTAAAAGGAGTTTTAACAAACAAGCAAAGAATAGATGATGGCGATAATGTAGAATATGATTTTGAAATAAGTAATAAGGAGGTAATCAGCGTTGGCCGCTCAGACTTCAAAACTTTTACTATTGGTGATATACTTGAGATTGAATTACTAAGTAGCCAAAACAGCTTAAGTTTAAGAACGAAAGTCAAACGGACAGGAACGATATTTGACGATAAGATGGTGGGCTGAGAATTAATTGGGACGCGAACGGGCCACAACAAAATGTATAAAACATGGCTGAGTGCAGTGTAATTTTATAGTCTAGTTTTCTAATTTCGTTCGGCCACGTGGGACAAGAACGCTTCGAAATCCGCAGTCGTCATAACCACGCATATTGTGCTCAAGCTTTCTACACATCAGACTATGGATAATATAGAATTTGAAATCAAACCATACAATTTAACCAGTCCAATGGCAATTTCTCTTTTAATATCAACTGGAATGCTTACTGCAATTGGAATACTTCTCCTGTTTATTTCAACAAAAACAGATACCCTGGTAATACTGATTGGTGGTATATTCATCCTTGCGTTCCCAATGGCATTCCTGCACTTCTTGACAGATACAGCGAAGTTCAGCGCTGATCGTGTCTTATTGACTTCCATTTTCCGAACCAGGATATTGAAAATTGAAGACATTAAAACATTTGGAGTCTACCAACAGCTTAAATATAATACTATGCGCTCGCCAATTGATCCTGAGAGAGTTGGAGAAGATAAATTTCCATTCCTAACTCATTCTATTTTCTTGTCGCTATCCGAAGAATTTGACCTTTGCTCAGTATTTCCCAAAAGAAATATCATACTTCAATTTCGTAGAAATGAATATGAAAAAATAAGGCAATGGATGAAAAAAGTCAGCGCACAACAATGTGTATAAAACATAGCGGGGATCTTTGTTGCGTTGCAGTTTTAGTTTATTTATTTCATTCGATCACGTGGGACGGGAACAGCTTCATGATGACTTAGAACTAAATTTCAAAATTAAAATAACAATAATGACAAGCAAGCAATAGGAACAATCATTATGCAATGCACAGAAGTTTGTTACTCGTTTCTGGTAAATAATGCTTGGAAATTTTTCAGGCTATTGGCCTTTTGCGTACTTGAGTTTTTGGTACTGGTTATCATTTTCTTTTGGTTTCTATTTGTTTTTTGGAGGGGTGGGACCTTTGGTCTGTTACTTGGCCTTTCGCTTCCAATTGTTTTGCCCATTTCAACATTTTACTTCTTTAGAAAAAAAACCTGTGAAGAAATTACTGTTTTACTATCAGCCTCTGCAATGGAAATCCAGTGGCCGTTAAAAAAAATAGTGATATCCTTCGCAGATATTAAATCCTACAGTGCCTGCTGCATAGTGCAGGATTCGTATGATATGGAGAGTTTACGTATTCAATTAAAAAACGGGAAGAAGGTGAGACTTTCTGCTACTTCTGACCTATGCGATATAAAACCATTAAGGGATTTTCGGGAAACGTTTGACAAGCTGGCCCAAAACCTAAAACTCCAACAGAAATATACTTGGGAGGAGCGCATGCTCATGAAGTAATGAGTTAAGATTACCGTTGCGGACTTCCCTCGAGTAAGATTTCAATGAGTAAGGAAGAGTACTCTAAAAAAAACTGAACATTTCATTCTAAGTTTTCGTCAATGGGAGGAAGCTTTCGCTGATTGAGCTGTTTCAAGTATCTTTCAATTTGTTTCTTATTTGACTTAACCCCAACACTTGTGGTGATGCCACTTAGAATCATTTTGATCCGATATTTGGCTACATTAAAAAATGTAGCTTAGCTTTAAGTTACAACTAAATAATCCTTGCTTTAGTGACTGCAGATCGTTGAGGCTTTTTGACTTTATCTTATTAAATTTCAACCTACTTTAAACAGACCAACCTATGCTGCGTGGAGACTTTCTTAAAAAAACATCTTTGACGGCATTAGGCATAACCACACTAGGCACCCTTCACTGGAGCAGCAGGAGTTTCGCTGGCGATACTAACATGCATGTAAATGGCCAGCGGATCGAAAGTCGTATTTTGGAATTAGCTAATTTTGGAAGGGATGCCAATGGCCACGGCTATCGCGTTGCCTTTACCAAAGGTGACATTGAAGGACATGTGTGGTTTATAGAACTGATGAAAAAAGCAGGGCTTGACGCATCTATTGATGAAGCGGGTAATCTCATCGGCAAACGAAAAGGAAAAAATGATTCCCTCAAACCCATTGCCTTCGGTTCGCATATCGATATGGTACCCGATGGAGGCAACTACGATGGAACGCTGGGATCTATCAGTGCGCTAGAAGTAATCGAAGTGCTCAATGAAAAGAAGTTCATCACGAACCATCCGCTGGAAATTATCATTTTCGCCAACGAAGAAGGAGGCACGATTGGCAGTAAAGCCATGGCGGGTCAACTTACGGCTGAGGGATTGAAGCAAGTGAGTCAAAGTGGATTAACGATGGCGGATGGCATTAAAGCCCTTGGCGGTAATCCCGACCATATTCAGAACTGCATCCGTAAGAAAGGAGATATTCATGCTTTCATTGAATTGCATATTGAACAGGGCGGTATTCTGGAACGTGAAAATCTACAAATTGGAGTGGTGGAAGGCATTGTGGGTATTGTGCATTGGGAAGTAACCGTAGAAGGCTTTGCCAACCATGCCGGCACCACACCAATGAACATGAGGCAGGATGCGTTGCTTGCTTCTTCCAAACTGGTGATCGCGGTAAACGAAGTGATTAATAGCCTGCCCGGAAACCAGGTGGGGACCATCGGAAAAATTGCTGTGTTGCCCGGTGCATACAATGTTATTCCCGGCAAGGTTACCCTAGGGTTGGAGATACGAGATCTCTCGCAAGACAAAATTGAAACACTTATTGGTCAAATCGAAAAGCGCGCAGCGGTGATTGCAACTGACTCCAACGTCAAGATTAGTTTTGTGCGACAGGCCAACGAATCAAAACCTGCACTTACTGACAAGGGTCTACAACAAAAAATTGATGCCTCCGCAAAAGCCCTTGGCTTTAAAACCAAATTCATGCAAAGTGGTGCCGGACACGATTCACAGGAGATGGCGTTGATTGCACCGGTAGCCATGATCTTTGTTCCCAGCGTGGGCGGAATCAGTCACTCGCCCAATGAATTTACCAAGGCAATTGATATGACCAATGGAGCCAATGTATTGTTGCAAACCATTCTTTCGGTCGATAAAGGGTAATTTGATGTTGTGGTGTACTTTAAATATTAAGTTATCTTCGTCATGACGTTGAAATGATACGCTCCATACTACCATGGAAAAAAAAGGAATATCACGGAAAAGGCGGAAGGGCAAGACCCTTGTGTGGGATTACCTTGATCACCGTGGGAAACTGATCACCAATCCAAAGATCAAAGACCGCTGCAATAAATTAGTTCTTCCCCCTGCCTGGGAGGAGGTTTGGATATCCATAGATGCAGAAGCACACTTGCAAGCCACCGGTAAGGATGCCAAAGGAAGACTGCAATATCGCTACCATGAAGCCTGGACAACTGCCCGTGCCGAAGAGAAATTTGATGGCATGACTGACTTTGCCAAAACACTCCCTACTATACGTAAGAAAGTAGAAGCTGATTTGAAGCTAAAAGGAATGCCCAAGGACAAAGTAGCTGCCTTAATCGTGAAGCTCATCGACCGCTATCATTTCAGGGTTGGCAATGATGAATATGCAAAAAAGAACAAATCCTACGGATTGACCACACTTACGAAAGGTCACATGATCATTGATCGCTCGAAGAATGCAGAGGGCGAGTTGGATGCTGTTTTTGAGTTTGTGGGAAAATCCGGTAAACTCTGGAAGCGGAGAATCTGGGAAGACGATCTGGCACTGCTGATCCAGGCATCAGGCGAGGTGGGCAGCCAGAAAAAGAGTCATGATCTTTTTCGCTATATCGATGAAAACGGAAATGACTTCGATATTAAGTCCAACCATATCAACGAATACCTGGATGCCATCACTCCAACCACTACAAAAGTTACGGCCAAGGACTTCCGTACCTGGGCGGCCACCTGGAAAACCGCTTACCGGCTCTCCAAACAATTAGATCCTGATTCCGCCACAGCCAGAAAAAGAGTGTCGAACGAAGTGATCAAAACCGTGGCTTCTGATTTAGGTAATACCCCAACCGTATGCCGATCCAGTTACATTCATCCTATCCTCTTATCCGACTGGACAAAAGGCAGCTTTCGCTCAAAATGGAACAAGGCCAGTCGCAGTCAAAAAATGAAAGGATTGTCAAAAGAAGAAACGGTAACGCTACACTATTTGAAGTAAAGACAACTCTTCCATATTTAAATTAATAAGCTATAATTTCAATTCTAATATTTCAATTAATTCATTTTTACTATGTGTAAATACAAATCTATAGGCGTTGTAATTTTAATTCTAGTTACGTCTTTGCTATCCGCTCAAAAAAAGAACAGTGCAACACCTAAAGTTGAAACGGGTGATTCCTTAAAGAATGTTTCAATGGCCGGACTCCAGTTTCGCAGCATTGGGCCCGGTATTACCGGGGGACGTATTGTGGATATAGCTGTTAACCCAAATAACTATAGTGAATATTATGTTGCATCAGGTAATGGCTCCTTGTGGAAGACTACAAATCATGGCGTTACGTTTTCTCCGGCTTTTGAAGGCCAGACCTCATTTTCCATGGGCACAGTGCGGATTGATCCATCCAATCCAAATATTGTTTGGGTAGGTACTGGTGAGAATAATAATCAGAGTATTGTTATTTATGGTGATGGCGTGTACAAAAGTGAGGACGCTGGTATTACCTGGAAGAATATGGGGTTGAAGAATTCTGAGCACATCGGAGGAATCGTCATCGATCCAAGTAACTCCAATGTAGTCTATGTAGCTGCCTATGGATCACTACACAACGAGGGTGGTGAGCGAGGCATCTATAAAACAACGGATGGTGGTAAAACCTGGAAGCAGACACTCAACGTTAGCAAATACACCGGGTGTTTTGAAGTACATATGGATCCGAGCCTTTCGAATATTCTTTATGCCAGCGCTCACCAGCGAATGAGTAAAGAAAACACGAATGTAACCGGTGGTGATGAAAGTGCCATTTATAGAAGTCTTGATAGCGGAGAAACCTGGGAAAAGGTAATGAAGGGTCTGCCTTCTGAAAATATTGGAAGAATTGGTTTGGCAATTTCACCAGCCAATAATGACGTAGTCTATGCCTTGGTACAAGCAAAGAAAGAGGGTGGTTTATACAGAAGTTCGAATCGCGGAGTGAGTTGGTCGAAACAGAGCTCTTATAATCCAGCCTATCCGTTTTACATGCAAAAACTGGTCGCTGATCCCAAAGATGAAGACAAACTTTATTCCATGGACTTGCTGATTCAAGTGAGTTATGATGGTGGAAAAACATTTAAGGCACTGGGTGAAAAATTTAAGCACGTGGACAATCATGCCATGTGGATTGAACCCACCCATACCAATCATTTAATTTCCGGATGCGATGGTGGCATATATGAATCATGGGACATGGGCCAGAGCTGGGATTTCAAAGCCACTATTCCGATTACCGAGATTTACAAAGTGAGTACCGACAATGCTACACCATTTTATAATGTGTACTTCGGTACGCAGGACAACAATAGTTTGATGGGACCATCACGGACCTTAAACTCATCAGGAATTTCTAACCGC
The DNA here is from genome assembly GCA_031401775.1 of Bacteroidia bacterium. Classification (GTDB taxonomy): domain Bacteria; phylum Bacteroidota; class Bacteroidia; order Cytophagales; family Cyclobacteriaceae; genus ELB16-189. The sequence continues at coordinate 43,533 of JANNRV010000131.1, forward strand.
GATTGGACGTTTACGCTAGGTGGTGACGGATTTGAAACCCAGGCCGATTGGAAAGACTCAAATATTTTATACGTTCAATCTCAATATGGAGGTCTGGTGCGGTATGATAAGAAGAACGGTGAGCAGTTATTCATTCAACCCATTAACGAACTGGATAGTGGCTATCGCTTTGACTGGGATTCTCCTTTGGTGATTAGCCAACATGACAACCATCGGTTATACTTTGCCGCCAATAGACTATTCCGTAGTAACGATCAGGGTAACTCCTGGGAACTGATTAGCCCGGATCTAACGAGGGGTGTTCCTCAAAAAATGCAGAAGTTAATGAACCGCAGTTGGTCCATTGATGAAATGGCTTCCAAGAGATCATTTGCCAATATCACAACCCTGGCGGAATCTTCTCTTGACCCAAACCTAATTTTCGTAGGCACAGGTGATGGATTGATTCACGTTACCACCAACGCGGGCCTTTCCTGGAACAAGGCCACCTCACTTCCTGGCATAAATGAATTTACACGGGTGCATCACATTATTGCATCCCGCCATAATAAACAAGTTGCTTATGCTACGTGTCAAGGACTTATTAATGGTGATTATCGACCCTATGTGTTTAAGACGGTTGATGGAGGCAAGACCTGGTCGTCCATTACATCCAATCTTCCCCTGAAAGGCAGCGCATTCAGCCTTGCAGAAGATCATGTTACGTCTGAATTACTCTTTGTCGGAACTCAATTTGGTCTTTACACTTCGGTTGATGGCGGAAAGGAATGGATCAAATTCATGAATGGCTTACCCACAGCCACGTATATGGATATGGAAATTCAGCGAAGAGAAAATGATCTGGTCGTATCTACTTTTGGTCGTGGAGTATATATTCTTGATGATTATTCACCACTTCGATTACTTTCCAAGGAGTTGATCAAGCAGACCGCTTCGCTCTTTCCCATTAAAGATGCTTTGATGTATATCGAGTCAAATCCCTTTGGATTTCCGGGAAAGGGGTTTCAAGGTGCCAATTTTTTTGCTACTCCAAATCCGGCCGTAGGAGCAACTTTTACTTATTTCATTAAAGAGGAATTAAAAACGCTGAAGCAAAAGAGAAGAGATTATGAAAAAGAAAAACAAAAGAAAGGGGAAGATATTGACTATCCAACTTACGGAGTGCTATCAAAGGAAGCGGACCAACAGGATCCCTACCTCCTTTTCGTTATTTCAGACGATCAAGGGAATATCATCCGTAAAATGAAGTCAGAAATCAGCAAGGGGATAAATCGCATTACCTGGGATTTTCGCTACCAACCCGTGAGCCCGGTATCCTTTACACCATTTGATGATTCGTATGCCTGGAATACTCCCGAACAAGGCTTCATGGCGGTCCCCGGAACGTATAAAGTCTCCTTGCAACAATTTAATGGCATTCAGTTCACAGAATTAGTTTCTCCACAATTCTTCAAATGTGTTTCCTTACATAACTCATCGATCCCGGTACAAGACCAACAAGCCTTGGATGCATTCAATAAGAAAGTGGCCGAATTAGCTCGCGTGATGGGTGGTGCAGATGCAAATCGTGTCGAATTGGTAGATAAGGTAAAATATTTCAAAAAGGCTGTTATGGATGCGCCTCAGGTTCCTCCATCTGAGCTACTTCAAATCATTTCAATAGAGAAAAAATTGACTGACATCAACAAACAGATGAATGGTGATGAATTGCGAGCGCGATATGAGGTCGTTACTCCCGTATCCTTAAAGGCAAGAGTAGATCAAATAACCTATTCATTATGGGCAACCACTTCGGCACCCACAGAATCATTTAAGAATTCATACACACTAGCGGCAGCTCGGTTTGAGGCGCTCCTGAATTCATTGAAATCCGTTGGAGAAGAAATAAAGAAGATGGAGGTGACTTTGGAGAAATACAAAGTGCCTTATACTCCGGGCAGGGTTCTGGAATGGAATAAGAATTAAGACAGTGACACAAGTCCAATAGTGCTGACGACTGATGCTTAAGTGCTCCTGTCCGGTCCAATAGTGCTGACGACCGATGCTCGAGTGCTCCCGTCCGGTTGTCCCTTCCTGAAATAGCTTGACACATTTTGAGGGATAAACAATCTCAAAATGGAAGAACAAAAAACATTTAGTAAGGCTGAAAAGCGTTGGTTGGTTCGTGAACTTTCAAATGGCCGGATGACCCATGGAGAGGCAAAAGAACTTCTTGCTCCCATCAGCAAGGATCCTCGGGGGCTTATTTATTTGTGGCAAAAGCAATTTGCTTGCGATATTGATTTTACTTTGCCCGTGATGACTGAAAAAGAAAAGCAAAAGGTGGAAGCTCTCCGGTTGCAACTCAAAGCAGCAGAGAAACAACTTGAAGATGCGCAGATGAAGACCATTGCGTTGGAAACGATGATTGACCTTGCCGAAGAGCAATTGAAAATCTCCATCCGAAAAAAATCTGGGCCCAAACAGTAGCACAGCTCCGACAGTTTTACCCGCACTATAGCGTGCGCTATTACTGTTCCCTGTTTGGGCGCAGCCGCCAAGGCTGGTATGAGCAAACAAAACGTGAAGAAGAACAGCACATGGCCACTGCCATCGTGCTGAAACTGGTGCATGAAATACGAGAGGATTTACCTCGTGCAGGAGTTCCTAAACTACACTTTATGTTACAAGGAAAACTTGTGGCACATCGTATTAAGATGGGCAGGGATGCTTTGTACCAAGTGCTTGGAGAACATGGCTATTTGCTTCGCTATCGAAGAAGAAAACCATACACCACCAACAGCAATCATCCCTACAAAAAATATCCCAATCTGATCCGTGAAGTTAAATACCTCACGCACCCTGGCCAACTCTGGGTCAGCGATATTACGTACATCCGTTTGAGAGAGGGTTTTGCCTATCTAAGCATAGTTACCGATGCCTATTCGCATATGATAATTGGATACTGTTTACACCCAACCCTGCACAGTGATGGACCTATCCATGCTTTGTTACAGGCTTCTAAATCTAAACAAGGGCGTTCGCTCATTCACCACAGTGACCGTGGCTCACAGTATTGTTGTGCAGAATATGTTAAGGTTTTAGAACACTATGAAATACAAATTTCCATGACCGAAAAGGGTGACCCCTATGAGAATGCGATTGCCGAAAGAATCAATGGCATATTGAAAGGTGATTTTTTATTGGACCAAACCTTTGTCTCGTTCACCGAAGCAAGCCAAGCCGTAGATAATGCAGTTGAGAAATACAACCATATTCGTCCGCATGATAGCTGTGATAGACTAACACCGGTGCAGGCACACAACCAAAGCGGGTTCCTGCGCAAGCGGTGGAAGACTCAATCGGAAAACGAATTATTGATCAATTAAACTCCATCAAATGAAAAATAAAGAACCACCTGTCATCCAGTTCTAGGAATACGGGCAAATGCTGCCAACCTGTTTCAGGAATAAACTCCATCGCTGTCAACCTGTTTTAGGAATAAGCTCAACCGCTGTAATGCAAATACAGGAATATCATTAGGAAGCGTAACACAAATACAGGAATATCAGCCCAAGCCGTAAACCTAATTCAGGATTAATAAGTTAAACCTGTCGGCTCTGTTAGGAAGAGCAAAAACATTTGTAACATTGAGTCAGGATTAAACGCTAACCCTGTAAAACACTTTTAGTAACTACCCTCAAAAGTGTCAAGTAATCTTAGGAAGGTTCACATGCACTCTCGCATTGGCACATCACACTTTAGGACTAACCGTCCGCAAAATGCACCGTACCCATCGCACTGCTGCACCGGCCGTCCACAAAATGGACCGCACTCATCGCACTCTCGCATCGGCAAATCACACTTTAGCACTAACCGTCCGCGAAATGCACCGTACCCATCGCACTGCAGCACCGGCCGTCTACAAAATGGACCGTACTCATCGCACTCTCGCATCGGCACATCAAACTTTAGCACTAACCGTCCGCGAAATGCACCGTACCCATCGCACCGTAGCACTGGCCGTCCAAAAATGGACCGTACTCATCGCACTCTCGCATCGGCACATCACACTTTAGCACTATTTATCGTTTTGCCCTTTCTAGCCCAGGGAACGATTTAAAAACACAAAAGCCACCTCATACTCTGAGATGGCTTTTAGTATTAAAAA